>JAZRWC010000063.1:0-3457 GCA_045599505.1 Erysipelotrichaceae bacterium
TTTTTATTACGAAATCACTTAAGTGTTTCAAGTAGAACCACGCTCTTTCTATCCTTTTGATTCTCTCATTTATGCACAAATAAGAAAACCATGAATACTCATATATTTCTATATTTTCTTCATGGTTTTATAATACGAAAAGAAGATAGTATTATTAACGCGAACTTTAATACTGGTGAGTTTGATGAGTTTGGAAATAATGTAATGCCTCCTATAAAGGTATATACATTTGGCCCATTCAATTACTCTGTAGTCAACTTAACAGATTTACCAAATCTTCATTAGAATAGATTCACCAAAAAAGACTGCTATATTATTATCTTATAGCAGTCTTTTCTATTATTTTAATTTGTTGTTAAATTATTTAACTTCGCTTGTAGCGTTCTTCTTAACAGATTCGATACCGTTCTTGCAGCTTGCCTTAGCCTTGTAGTCTACAGAAACTAAGATGATTTCACCATTTCTAGCCCTTAATCTGAAACGGAATTCTCCTCTCTTATCCTTATAAACTTCAAACTTAGGATGCTTAACTGTTTCGTATCCTTCAACTGTCTGGTCTTCAACTTCAGCAACAGGAGCATTGTTTCTAACAGATTCAACACCTGCTAAACAAGCCTTTTCAGTTGTGTAATGTTCAGAAGTACCGATAACTTCACCATTTGATGCAACTAAATTGAAAGATGCACCAGTTTCACTAGTCTTAACTACATACTTTCCCATAATATTATTCCTCCAAGTATTTTTCTTTATTCCATTATACACTCTTTGTGTTCGTTTTTAAGTACTTTTGTTAACAAAATAATTATTATTTGAACGTTTTTATTTGGTTCATATCCCTATCTTCCTTTTCAGATCAAACTAGCAACATAGTTTGCTGAAGTTATCTCTATGCTCACTTATCGACAAGCTTCTTTCACTTGAAAACTAAAAATCTATTGTCAGCATGTATAGTTGAACATCTTCCACTTTTAAATCTGGAAATGATACATTTTCGATTGTTGCTATTGCCAACTCACGATTTTAAGCTATGGCAAAATACCCTAATATAATCTTACCTTGGTTTATATCTTTAATTGGTTCTTAATAAAACTGTTTGACTACAGTTACTATTTCGGCATCGATAGTAATTGGTATATTCATCGTATATGAATAATTATCATATCCTATCGTAATTCCATACTCACTTGCCTGTTGAGCAAAAGGTTCCTGCTCTACACTACCATTAATAAGTTTAAATGAATTATATATTGATGTATCAAAGGCTAAGCCATCTACACTTGTCCAACCTTCATCATATATATTTAATCTAATAACGAAATGGCATTTTCCATCATTAAAACAATATTCAATATCTGAATCGCAAAAAATTGTTTGAATAGATAATTTTTCTAAAGTTGTTTCCTCAACTTCTGACAAAGGTTCTCTTTGAGATTCTTCTTGTCTTTTAGTACAGCCAACAGTAATTAGAAGTGAAAAACAAAGCATTAAAAGTACAGCTAACCTTATTGATAATTGTTCTTTATTATTCATTTTACATCTCCGAAATTATATTTATATAAATATAATATCATGCTTCTAGTTTTCTTAGTAATGCCAACAAAAAATGGTGGAATTTATCCACCATTTTAAGTTTACTATCAATATTTTTACTATTAGTTAGCTGTATTAGTAGTTGTGTTAGCGTCTACCTTTTCACAGAACTTACATAAGTTGCTTCTACCAGCATCTAATGCATCTGCGATTGGACCATAGTAAATTGTTGTTGAATTTGATAATGCCTGGCAATCATCATGAGTGTGGTATACTTTACCAAATGGAGTGTAGTATACATCTTGTGTGATTGATTCTTCTAAAGCAATTCTTTCTTCTTCACTTACTGCATCGAAGTCATATGAAGCTAAACCAGAGATTACTAATGCTACTACTGCAACTGCAGTAACGATCTTCTTTGTCTTCTTATCTAAATCCTTATTGCTTAATAAGATTAAGATGATTGGGAAGAATGCGATGATTGAAACGATTAAACCCATCTGATTCCATAAGAAGAACTTAACCTTGTTCTTTTCACTAGCTGGATCAACGTCATTAGCCTTCTTCCAGAATTGTGAACCGATGATTACGAATACTAAATCTAATACTAATAATCCAATTAATACCCACATTAAATTGTTGTAAATCCAATCAAAGTAAATTGTTTTGTTTAAGATTAAGAAACAACCAACTTCCATTAAAATACCAAGTAACCAGAAGCATACTGCTGCTACTCTTTTACCTGTAGCTTTTTCTCTTCTCTGTTCCTTAGTAGTTCTAGCAGGGCCCTTACCCTGGTTTTCTGTTGCGACGAAATTCTTTTCCTTCTTCTGTGTCATTTTATCTCTCCTTAATATTATTTCTTAACTGTATTTGTCTTCTTCTTAGTAGCAGTTGTCTTTTTAGTAGTTGTAGAAGTAGTCTTCTTAGCTGTAGTTGATGTTGTCTTCTTATTAGCAGCTGCACTAGCTGCCTTTCCTGCTAAACCGCTTAATAAGCTTCCTGCTAAAGCTGATAATGGATCTGCTTCTTCCTTAGCGTTTGAAGAAGTATTATTAGATCCACCACCTAATAATGAAGATGCTAATGAACCCATTAACATACTTGTTAAGTCTGTGTTATTGTTTGTTGAAGCTGCTGGCTTTTTCTTGCCAGTAGAAGCAGTTGATGATGGCTTATTAGAAGTATCAGTGCTGATTAATGAACCAATCTTGCTTAAGATGAATGGTGCAGCAGCGATTAAGATCTTCTTAACTGTATCTGTGCTTACACCTGCAGCCTGTGCTATCTGAGCAAATGCACTTGTCTTGCCTGAGCCTAATAATGAATCTAAGATTGATGATCCTAAGTTATTAGTTTCTTCAACAACTTCTTCATCATCCTCTTCAGCTTCTTCAACCTTAGCCTGGTTAGCTAATGATTGAGCTAATAAAGATGTTAATAAATTAGTTTGTGGCTTGCTATTAGAGCTACCAGCACCTGTTACAGCCTGTAATAATGTAGGTAAAGCGTTAGAAACAACACCTTTTGTTTCAGCCTTATTACTACCAGCTGTCTTAGCGATGGTATTAACTGTATCGTTTGTTAACATTTGAGATGTTAATAATGAAATTAGATTATCCATGATAAATCCCCCACTCTTTGTATAATTATAAACTATTCTTTTTATTGAATAAATAATTAATTAATATTATCTAACCTATATTTTCTGATAAGCTAGCCTTGGTGAACCGTCAGCTATATAGATGATTCCACAATACTCAAAACCATTTTTAATAATCTTATTTTGCATAACTTTATTATCATTATGAGTATCAATTCTAATGTTAGAAATAATTGATAAACAATGATTTAAAGCCACTTCAAATATTCCTTTATATTTACCAGATGAGGCAATTCTATGAATTGTTCCATAAGGCTCATCATT
>JAZRWC010000064.1:0-11795 GCA_045599505.1 Erysipelotrichaceae bacterium
AACGAAGATATGGAATACTATGAACCATTCCAGGGAACAAACGTTTGGTCAGATGCAATGTGTATCCCTACAAACGCTAAGAGCCCTAAGTTAGCTTTAGCTTGGATCAACTACAATCTTGAAAAGGAAGTAGCTATTGAAAACTCAATCTATGTTGGTTACACTTCAGGTAACCAGGAAGCTTTAGCTGAATTATCTGCAGAAGATGGTGAATTCGGTGATATCAGCGCATACACTCCAAGAGTTGGTTATGCACTAGATGAAGAATATCATGATGACAACGCTTTAAAGGAAAAGTTAGCTGAACTTTGGGTTAAGGTTAAGGCTGCTAAGCAGTAAAAAAATAGTAAACTACAGGGCACTATTTTAGTGCCCTTAATTTTTTAAATGGAGGTAAAGAAAATGAGAAATGTTAATGTGGCATTAATTCAGATGAGCTGTTCTACAGTTAGAGAAGAGAATTTAGTTAAGGCAGAAAGAATGATTAGAGAAGCTGCTAGTAAAGGAGCTAATATTATTCTTTTACCAGAATTATTTGATAAGGAATATTTTTGCCAACAGAGAAGATATGATTTCTATAGTTTAGCTTTACCTTTAGAAACTCATCCATCAATAGCTATGGGTAAAAGATTAGCTAAGGAATTAAACGTTGTTTTACCTGTTAGCTTCTTTGAAAAAGATGGTAATGTTTTATATAACTCCTTGGCTTGTATAGACGCTACTGGAGAAGTATTAGGCGTATATAGAAAGACTCATATCCCTGATGATCATTTCTATCAAGAGAAGTTCTATTTCACTCCAGGAAACACTGGCTTTAAGGTGTTTGATACTGCTTATGGCAAGTTAGGTATCGGTATCTGTTGGGATCAATGGTTCCCTGAAACAGCTAGAGCATTAGCGCTAAAAGGGGCAGAGTTATTATTCTATCCAACAGCTATTGGTTCAGAACCTATCTTAAATACTGATAGCATGCCTCATTGGAGAAGATGTATGGTAGGACATAGCGCTTGTAACTTAATGCCAGTAATCGCTGCTAATAGAATCGGTTTGGAAACAGTTGAACCATGTGTAGAAAATGGCAATCAATCAAGCTCATTATTATTCTATGGTTCTTCATTTATGACTGATGGCATTGGAGAAGTGGTAGAACAGGCAAGTAGAGATAAGGAAGAGATTTTAATTCATAGCTATGACCTTGATGCTTTAGCAACAGATAGATTATCTTGGGGCTTATTTAGAGATAGAAGAGAAGAAACTTACAAGGTTATTGTTGGAGAAAAATAGTAGTTATTTTACAGGTTATTATTGAGAAATAATGACCTGTTTTTTCTTTGTTAAAAAATGCGCATAAATGATAGTTTAATGATTGTAATTATCTTGCATTGAGATATGTGAAAGGGTAAAATATTAGATAGATATTTATCGTTTTTAGATAAAGAACAAGGAGAGTATATGTACAAGATTTTAGTTAAAGAAAGCTTAAATCCTACTGTAACTAAGTTGGTTATTGAAGCACCATTAGTTGCAGCAAAGGCTCAGCCTGGACAGTTTATCATCTTAAGAGTTGATAATGAGGGTGAAAGAGTCCCATTAACTATCGCAGGTGTTGACAAGAGTACTGGCGGTGTTATGATCATTTTCCAGATCGTAGGCGCTACTACTTATAAGTTAAATCAGTTAAATGTTGGTGACTGCATTTCTGACTTCGTAGGTCCTTTAGGTGTTGAAACTCATTTAGAAGGCTTAAAGAAGGTTTGTGTAGTTGGTGGTGGTGTAGGTTGTGCTATCGCATTACCAATCGCTCAGAAGTTACACGAAATGGGTGCTGAAGTTACTTCAATCATCGGTTTCAGAAGCAAGGATATCGTTATCTTAGAAGACGAATTCAAGGCTTGCTCTAATACATTAAGAGTTATGACAGATGATGGTTCTTATGGAGAACATGGTAACGTTACAGTTCCTCTAAAGGAAATGTTCGCTAATGGCGAAAAGTTTGACGAAGTTATCACTATCGGACCATTAATCATGATGAAGTTCGTTGTATTAGCTTGTCAGAATGAAGGTGCTGGTGTTCCAGTTACTGTATCTATGAACCCAATCATGATCGACGGTACTGGTATGTGCGGTGGATGCCGTTTAACATTAACACAGGAAGGTAAGAGAGTTACTAAGTTTGCTTGCGTTGACGGCCCAGATTTCAACGGTTATGAAGTTGACTTCGATGAAGCTATGTCAAGAGGCAGAATGTACGCTGATTTCGAAAAGAAAGCTTATGATGAAGCTTGCAACTTAATGAATAAGGAGGTTAAGTAATCATGCCAACTCCAAATATGTCTTTAGTAAAGAATCCAATGCCAACTCAGGATCCTGTAGTTAGAGCTCATAACTTTGATGAAGTAACTACTGGTTATACTGAAGAGATGGCAATTGATGAAGCATTAAGATGCTTACATTGCAAGAATATGCCATGTGTATCTGGTTGTCCAGTTAACATTCATATTCCTGAATTTATCGAAGAAATCAAGGCTGGAAGATTCGAAGAAGCTTACCAGATCATTTCTAAGACAAGTGCTTTACCTGCAGTATGCGGACGTGTATGTCCACAGGAATTACAGTGTGAAAGCAAGTGTATCAGAGGAATCAAGGGTCAGCCAGTAGGTATTGGTAGACTTGAAAGATTCGTTGCTGACTGGCACAATGCTCATACTGAAATCGTTGCTCAGGAAATCCCATCTAACGGTCATAAGGTAGCTGTAGTTGGTTCAGGTCCTTCTGGATTAACTTGTGCTGGTGACTTAGCTAGAAAGGGTTATAAGGTTTCAATCTTTGAAGCATTACACACAGCTGGTGGTGTATTAGTATATGGTATCCCTGAATTCCGTTTACCAAAGGCTATCGTTAGAAGAGAAGTAGAAAACTTAAAGGCTTTAGGCGTTGAAGTTGCTACTAACGTTGTTATCGGTAAGACTTTAACAATCGACGAATTATTCGAACAGGGCTACGAAGCTGTATTCGTAGGTTCAGGTGCTGGTTTACCTAACTTCATGAACATTCCTGGTGAAGCATTAAAGGGTGTTTACTCAGCTAACGAATTCTTAACAAGATCTAACTTAATGAAGTCATACTTAGATAATCCTGTTACTCCAATCATGAAGGGTGGCAAGGTTGCAGTAGTTGGTGGCGGTAACGTTGCTATGGACGCTGCTAGAACTGCATTAAGATTAGGTGCTGAAAAGGTATATATCGTTTATAGAAGATCTATGGAAGAATTACCTGCAAGAAGAGAAGAAGTTGAACATGCTGAAGAAGAAGGCGTAGACTTCCAGTTATTAAAGAACCCTGTAGAAATTTTAGGTTACGAAAATCCTGAAGACAGAAGAGATCCTAGAAACGGTTTCGTTACTGGTATCAAGTGCGTTAAGATGGAATTAGGCGAACCTGATGAAAAGGGTAGAAGAAGACCAGTTGAAGTTGCTGGTTCTGAATTCGTATTAGATGTAGATACAGTTGTTATGGCTATCGGTACTTCACCTAACCCATTAATCAAGTCTACAACTAAGGGCTTAGATGTTAATAAGCGTGGTGGTATCATCATCGAAGAAACTAGTGGTATGACTAGCAGAGATGGTGTATTCGCTGGTGGCGATGCTGTTACAGGTGCTGCTACAGTTATCTCAGCAATGGGTGCTGGTAAGTTAGCTGCTAAGGGTATCGACGAATTCTTAAGCAAGTAATCGTTTATAAACAAACACTTAAAGGGATTATCGCAAGATAGTCTCTTTTTTTGTCCTTTTTGAGTCAAAATATATGAAAACCTACTTCATTATGTGATATCATATAGCCAATAAGGGAGGTATGTATTTATGACATTTGAATATACACCAAAGGGCGTTTGCTCAAGACACTATACTATTGAAGTTGAAGACAATAAGGTTAGCTCAATCGAAATTATCGGTGGTTGCCAGGGTAACTTAGCAGGTATCTCTAAGTTATTAAAGGGTATGGACGTAGATGAAGTAATTTCTAGATTAGAAGGAACTACTTGTGGCATGAAGCCAACTAGCTGCCCAGACCAGATTGCACAGGCTTTAAAGGCATATAAGGCAAGTTTATAATTAGAAGCTATGACATGCATTTGCATGTCTTTTTTCTTTTACAAAGGCATATAATAGTTTTACAGAGGTATTAGAAGTATGATTAGTGATTATCATTTACATAGTGAGTTTTCTGATGATTCAACTGAATTTATGGAAAGCTATATTCCTAAATGTAAAGAATTAAATATCGATGAAATATGTTTTACTGATCACGTTGATTATGGAATTAAAAATGATTGGGATGAAGAAATAATATATCGTGGTAGTTATGATGACCCATTTAATAGAGTTATACTAGCCAATGTAAATTATCCAGAATACTTTAGTAAGATTGATAGGCTAAATAAGATGTATGGAGATATTGTTAAAATTAAAGCTGGATTAGAATTTGGTATTCAGACTCATACAATCGATAAGTATAAAAAGCTTGTGGAAAAATATGGTGACAAGCTTGATTTCATCTTATTAAGTATTCATCAGGTTGGAGATAAGGAATTCTGGACTGGTGAGTTTATAGATGGCAAATCACAAGATGAATATAACTTAGCTTACTATCAAGAATTACTAGATGTTATAAAAGTGTTTGATGATTATGATGTTTTAGCTCATGTTGATTTAATCAGTAGATATGACAAATTGGGAGTGTATCCTTTCGAAAAGATTAAACCTATTTTAACTGAGATATTTAAGATAGTTATTTCTAAAGGAAAGGGTATTGAGATAAATACATCTAGCTGGAAATATGGTTTATCTGATACTACTCCTAGTAAGGATATATTAAAGCTATATTATGATTTAGGTGGAGAGATTATTACTATTGGATCTGATGGTCATAAAGTAGAACATTTATTAGATCATTATTACCAAGGTAAAGAAGTATTGAAAGATATAGGCTTTAAGCATTTCTATACATTTGATAAACGTAAACCAATTAGACATGATTTATAAGAACCTAGCTGTAAGGTTAAAAACAACCTCACAGCTTTTTTATAATGAAAACCGCTACGAATAGTAGCGGTTATATATTAATCATTTTCTTTTGTTGTATCTGATTCAGAAGTGATTTCGTCTTCTTGACTATCAACATTCTCTTCATCTTCAGCTTCTTGATTTTTAGCTTGTCTTCTTTCTTTAGCTTCTCTTAATGGATCGATTGTATTTTCTTCAACCTTCTTTTTCTTATGAGCTAAATCATCAATTGTATCTTCGATATCAGTTATTGTATCTTGACCAATATCGATACCAATGATGTTGCAGATTGATACAATAATATCTAATTTATCTCTACCGCTTGTTTCATCTTGTGATAATAAATCCTTGATATTTAAACCTTCGCTCACAGCATCAGCAATGGCTGCTACAGTGTCAAATCCTAATAGTGAAGCAACTGAGCTGATACCTTCTAAAGAGTTCTCTACGTTGATTTCTGGCTTGTATAAAGGAAGTACTAAATCAGTGAATGCTCCATATAACTTTTCGTAGTATGTAACTTTGCTAACCTTTTCTGATTCTTCTAAGTAGTATAGTAGAGAGCTATTAGCTTCGATATCCTTTTGAGAACCAGTAATAGCGAAGTCAGGAGCATCATCGTCTAATTCTTCATTAACGCTATCGATGAACTCTTCAATTTCATCAAGAGTTAATCCGCAACTTATATCAAAGACAACTAAATCAGATTCGTTTTCTCCAATTACTTCATTTAACTCTTCTAAGCCAGCTTCATGAGTAGTTACTTCTAGATAAGGCATCTTTCTAAATAAGCTTACTAACTTATTAGCTTGTTCACTATCAGTTAATACAACTTCAATAATCTTTGTTTCTAATTTTTCTAAAGCGAAGCCTCCTGCAGCAGTAGCGCCAGCAGCTACAGCTACACCTGCTAAAGATGATGATTCACTAGCTGCAGTAACAGTAGCAGTAGTTTCTACAACCTTGCTAGCAGCACTAGCTGTAGCAACTGTTTCAGCAACTTTACTAGTGGCAACTACTGTAGCTTCAGCAGATTTTTTCTTTAGTAAGAAGAATAAAACACCAGTAACACCAACAGTACCAGCACCAGCTCCAACAGCTACACCTGGATTTTCTTCAATAAATTCTGGAAGTGTTAAAGCTGCAAGAGGTCTGTCCTCTTTAGCTAAACATACAGAGCAAGTGGCTTCTTCTTTTCCTTCTTTTCCTAATGATGGTTTTTCAACTAATTCATAAGCACCAAAGCTATGCCCTAAAGCTTCGATTTCTTCAGTGAAATGAGTATCGCATAATTCACATATGCTTGTTCTTTCACCTTTTTCTAAGCAAGTAGGTTCTTTTGTTACAACAAATTCACTTGCTTTATGGCTTAATGCTTCAATAACTTGTTCTTCAGTATATTCACATCTACTACAATCTTTTTTCTGTAATCCTTCTTCTTCACACTTAGCTTCTTTTTCAACTTCCCATTCACTCAAGCTATGGCCTAAAGCGCTAATTGTTTCTGTCTTCTTATCGCTACATCTAGAACATACACTTTCCTTTGTTCCTGTTTCAGTACATGTAGCTTCTTTTGTTGTCTTAAATGCGCTGTAGTTGTGTCCTAAAGCACTAACAGTTTGAGTCTTTTTATCATTACATCTAGAGCATACACTTTCTTGGCTACCTGCTTCTGTACAAGTAGCTGATTTAGTTGTTTTGAAAGCAGAGTAGTTATGTCCTAATGCAGCAATTGTTCTAGTTTGTTTATCGTTACATCTACTACAAGTAGAAGTTTCAACACCGCTAGCAGTACAAGTAGCAGCAGTAGTAACTGTGTAAGCTCCATAATTATGACCTAGAGCAGCGATAGTTCTAGTTTGTTTATCATTACATCTGCTACAAGTAGAAGTTTCAACACCACTTGCAGTACAAGTGGCAGCTGTTGTAACAGTGTAGGCACTATAGTTATGACCTAATGCAGCAATTGATCTAGAGTTAGTTTGAGTACATCTAGTACAAGTAGATGTTTCAGTTCCTGAAGCAGTACAAGTAGCAGCAGTAGTAACTGAATATGTAGCGAAATTGTGACCTAAAGCAGCGATTGCTCTTGTGTTAGTTTCGTCACATCTAGAGCATTTAGAAGCCTCACTTCCAGCAGCAGTACAAGTAGCTGCGTTAGTAACTGTATATGTAGCAAAATCATGTCCTAAAGCTGGTAACTCAATTTCACCATCAGCGTTATAACAAATATCACAAACTACTGTCGCAAGTCCAGGACCGTTACATGATGGTTCTTCCATCACAGAATCTACGACCATATGATGAGGACGAACATCATCTGGGATTGAACCAAAATTATCATTTCCACATGTTGGACATTTTCCGGATGCTTCTAAAGCCATGCAGTCTGTTACTTCAACCGAATATACTGTGCCACAAAATCCACAAGTTAACGATGTTGATGCAGCATTCACATGATTGATTTGTATCTTTCCTAAGCCTATAAATAGGGCTAGGGCAATTAAAATTGTAGTAATTGTTTTTTTCATAAAAAGCACCTACTTTCTTTTCATAACTATAACAAAATCTTTTCTATTATTAAATGAACTAAAGTGCAATATATTACTATTTTATTTGTGTTTTTTGATACAAAAGAAAAGCAGATTTTCATCTGCTTAACGCGTCTTATAATTTCTGTTGTTTAGCTTGCTTGATTATATCTTTGAATGCTTTCTGATTTTCTTTCGCAAATCCAATTAACAAGTTAGGATTAACTGCTAAAGTATTGTCGATTAATTGATTGATAGTTTCTGTTGATACCTTATCAGTTGGAATCTGAACTGAGTAACCATCATATGTATTAATTACCACAAATGCACCAGTCTGTACTCCATATGTTGAGACAGTTCTATTGAAAATCCAAGCGATATCCTTATAGCTGATAATTACGCCATTCTTTCTAGAGATAACGAAATTCTTATCTAGGATTAATGGTGATTTATCAGATAATGATAATTCTAGTGCTTCTTTAGCTTCTTCTAACTTACCATTTTTTTCTAAACGTTTGATTGATTGTTTAGTTGCTGATGCTTTTGGAGAAATGATTAGTAAGAATACTAATGAGAATAAGCCACCAAACAAGGCAAATGTTAACCACATGTAGCCAGTATTTTCATTTGGAGTAGTAGTTGTATCTAGATATGTATAGCCGAAAAACTGCTCGTAGTCAAAGCTATTCTCTAAACCATATAGTTCAATAAAGATATCTTTTACATCGCTGTCTACTTCTGTAACAACACCACTTACTCTTACAGGATCAGCAACAGCACTTTCATCTGTCCAATACTTTTGTTGATCTTTCATTGAATTGTATTTTGAGTCTTTTAAGAAAACATTATAGAATAATCCATCAGAACCTAGTGCTGCATAGTATGATTCATTATCATCTCCATATTTAGCAGCCCATTCATCGATAGCCACAATATCAAGATAAGCATATTCACCTTTACTTGTAGTAACTGGATCATATAATGCTGCTTTTGGTTTTACATTGAATGAGATTAGTGCTACTATGGTAAACACTATTGTTAGTCCACATAATAGTCCTGCGATAAATTTTAATACTTTATTATCTTTTAAATGCTTTTTTAAATATTGCTTTGCATCCATTAATAATCAACTCCTTCATCCTTCTTTATAATATCTAATGCTGTATCCAAATCGTTTTCAGCCACTATTGTTAGATATCTTTTTAGTAGTTCTTTTGTTTGTGGATTCATCAAGTGAGTTTCTCTAGAGTGTTCTAGAAACTCTAAAGCGCTGGAAGGGTGGTACTTTTCCTTTTGGTATACCATACAGGCAGCAACTCTATCTGCTACCATTTCCTTGACGTATTTTAATGGCATTTTGATTACCATCATTTCGCCTTTTTCAAATTGAATCCAGTATTGCCAATGATGAGGGTTATGACCTTTATGATGTTGCCAACACATGCTGTAACCTAGATCTTTTCTTTCTGCATCAATCGGGCTTCTAGTTCCTTGATAATACTTAACAGAAGGGATGAATTCAGTGAAGGAAAATTTACTTAGATCGTGGGTTAATCCTTGTTTGTATAAGCCCATCTTAAAGCATAGTTTTCTGACAATTCTTCTATGAGTACTTACTGTTTTATAATGTCCAAGTAGATTTTTAACGTTCATTTTATTCCCCTTTGTTATCCTAGTTATTATACATCAAAATAGAATGAAAGGTTATTGTTTGAATGTAATATCTGTTTTATATATAATTATGTTGGTGAGTTATATGAAAAAAAGAGATTACCTATTAGTGTTAGTAATGTTAGCTTTAGACCAGCTAACTAAATATATCGTCTCACATAGTTTGGAAGTTTATCAAAAGATAGTTATTATTAAAAACTTCTTTAATATTACCTATGTAAGAAATACTGGAGCAGCCTTCTCATTATTTGAAGGATTTGGAGGATTATTCAGTGTATTTGCTCTAGGTATAGCATTATTTATCTTCTACTACTTATCAAAGAATAAGGTTTCCTTCTTTGAAAAAAGCGCGCTAATTTTACTAGCTGCTGGAGCTTTAGGAAACGCTATTGATAGAGTTGTATTTAACTATGTGATTGATTTTCTGGATTTCTATATCTTCGGATATGATTTTCCAGTATTCAATGTAGCTGATATCTTTATTACTTTATCAGCTGTATTTATTATGTTGTATGTTTTATTTGTAAAGGAGGAAAAGAAAGATGCCTCAAATTAATATTATCGCTACAGAAGAAATGAAAGGCTTAAGAATCGATAAGGCTATTATTGATCATGTAGATTTTTCTAGAACGCGTTTGCAACAATTAATCTCTCAAGGATTAGTTGAAGTTAATGATGAACCCGTTAGAAGTAACTATAAGGTTAGAGTAGATGATGAGATCACTGTTGAAGTTCCTGAAGTTGTTGAATATTCAGTTGGTCCTTATCCAATGGATTTGGATATCAGATATGAAGATGATGATGTAATCGTTATTAATAAACCAAAGGGATTAATCGTTCATCCAACGGCTTCAACTAAAGAGCATACTTTAGTTGAAGGTGTACTTGCTCATTGTAAGGACTTAAGTGGTATTAATGGTGTAATGAGACCTGGTGTAGTTCATAGAATCGATAAGGATACTACTGGATTAATCGTTATGGCTAAAAATGATAACGCTCATCAATTCTTAGCAGACCAATTAGCTGATAAGAGCATGCATAGAAAGTACTATGCTTTAGTAAATGGTGTTATTCCACATGATTCAGGAACAATTGATGCCCCTATTGGAAGAGACCCTAACGACAGACAGAAGATGGCTGTTACTGATAGAAATGGCAAGGATGCTGTTACTCAATTCTTTGTAAAGGAAAGATTTAAGAAGCACACATTGATCGAATGCCATTTAAAGACAGGAAGAACTCATCAGATCAGAGTACATATGGAATACATTGGCTATTCAGTAGTTAATGATCCAAAATATGCTCCTAGAAGAATGAAGGGTGATGGACAATTATTACATGCCTTTGAATTAACATTTGTTCATCCAACAACTAAACAGAAGGTAACAGTTAACGCTGATTTACCAGATAACTTTAAAGAGTATTTAGAAAAGTTAAGAAATGAGGACTAAAAGTAATGAATAATAAACAAAAGTTTTATTCATTGCAGCTAATAAGATATTTAATGTCTGTAAGAAACTACTTACAAGTATCAGTAGTAAATACTAGTGAAAATAATCAACCATTTGATGATTACTGGTTAGTTTCTCCTACTAGTACTAATTATCAGGTAATTCACATCTCTGATGAATCTGATTCATTAAGAAACAGAAAGTTACCAGTAGTAGTTTATTCAGTACAGAAGATTAAGGAAATCTTTAATATTGGTAGTATTAGTGTGTTAGATATTTCCTTAGATGATTTTTCAAGCAACTATAAGTTAAATGAAATTCAATATGTTTCTTTAAAACCTGGTTGTGAGTTACCACCAGAAGTAAGCAACGAATTTCCAAATCTATCAAAGATAATCTATTTACCTGAAACAGATATGGAAGGTGAAACTAAGAAACTTGAAAAAGAAATCGCATTATTCTCTTTGAAGAATCAGGCTGTAATGAGTAGGGTTAAACAAAAAGATGACATCAAGAAGATGAAGAAACCATTATTTATGGTTCCTGCTGTTATATGTGTAATCATGTTTATCATTGTAAACTTTGCTGCTTACAATTTTAATCAGACAACTATTACTACTGCTATCGCTTTTGGTGGCTACTATAAGGCGTTCATCACAATATTACATCAATATTGGAGAGTATTAACTGGTGGGTTTATCCATATTAGTCCTATTCATTTACTTGTAAATTTGATGTCTTTATACCAATTATCTCAACCAATTGAAGCTATCTATGGTGAAAAGAAGGGATTTATTATCCTATTAGTATCTATTATTGTAGGCAACTTGTTCGTCTTTATCGGTGGTACTAACAATGTGACAGTAGGTATTTCAGGTGGACTATTTGGTTTACTTGGTGCTTCTTTAGTAGGTTTTTGGCAAAAAGGTTATTTCAAAAACAGACTGTTCACTAGCGGAATTTTGAGAGTTCTGTATTTGAATTTACTAGTAAGCTTATTACCAAATGTCAGCTTGCTTGGACATTTAGGTGGCTTAGCTGCCGGAGTATTCTTAGGATTTGTCTTAAATACTGAT
>JAZRWC010000065.1:0-6659 GCA_045599505.1 Erysipelotrichaceae bacterium
GCAATGGTTGTCCATATTGCAATCATATGAATATACACTATTAGTATATAATTTTACGAATAGAATTGAATGGAAGCCATTATCGATATTATAAGATTTAGAAATTCTCAAATATGCTCCCTTTGTCAATGCACCAAAATATGCTGTGATTTGAGATGGCTGACGAATTTCAGTATCTGTATCATTCACATCCCCAGTTTTTGGTGACCAAGTGCTTAAATTTGCATACTTATTAGCCGCCCACTTTGCAAATCCTGCACATTGAATACAATAATCGTATTGTTTACATCCACATGAGCCATTATATGAGCATCCACTTTTGTGGTGATTGCATGGATTTCCTGAATTTGTAAAATAACTGCCAGCAGGATAAGTACTATTTACAACATTTAGATTCGTATCTATTTGCCCATCCACTGCCAATGGAGCAATATCTGTAGATCCTATTATATGCTCTACAAACATATCATTAATTTCTTGTTCACTATTAAGCTCTCTATCTACCCCATCAGATACATTTACATAATGAGCTATTCCATCTCTTATATAAACAAATTCATTATCATTTTTTGCACATAAACCACTAGCATCAAAATCACCAAGTAGTACTTCTTCTTTTTTACTAGTTAAATCATATCTCATTAGTTTCTCATCAGAGATGTAGTATAATTTACCAAAGTATTCTTCTAGGATTGAATTATTAATTTTATTTTCAGAAGAGAGTACTTTATTAATTCTCTCTCCTTCGAAGTCTACTGTATATACACTATTATCTAAAACAAAATATATGAAATCTTCCTTCTCCAAGTATACTCCGATCTTAGAATTTACCAACTTTTTGACAACACCATTTGATAAGTTCTTTGAATATAAGCAATCAATCTCGAAATCACCAGGTCCAATCACATTGTTGTTGTACCATTTTGTTTCACTTTTATCTGAATACTTAAAAATAAAATAATCCAAATATGGAATTGTAAAATCCATTTCGAAGTCATCATCTGTATTAACTACATTATTTGTTACGTACAGATTTTCTAGTTTATCATCATACGCATTAATTGACATCCAACTCATGCTAATTAGGCAGCCTATAATAAAGGCAAACAGCACTTTCTTCATGATTTTCCTCCTACTTTATTGTTTGTTATAGATCGACCTTAACTAATTACATTATAATTGTCACATCATTAAAATAATCTTCAACAAATTACACGTTATTATCATTAGTTAATCATCTAAAAACTATAAGGAATTATCATTTTTGTATAACGCTGTTAACTATTTAAATATCCCATCAATTCTTCATTAGTCAAATTGTTCTTTACTTCTTTAGTCTCTACATTAATATAGCTATAATTTCCATCTTTAACTATGATAAATTCATTAGAATTGATAACGTTAAACTCTTCACCATCAAAACTATCAATAATCATTTTCTCTTTATTCTCTAAATGATTAAAACTACATAAATCTCCTTCTTGAACAAAATAGAAGGAATCAGCCTTTTTAACTAATAATTCACTATTTAGATTACTACTACTTTCATAAATCAAGTGAATATCTTCACCTAGAGAATCTACAACGAATATCTTATTATCATAAACAAAATATGCATGATTCTTCTCCTCTACAAAATAATCAATTTGAACGGAGAGCAACTGTCTACAAACGCTAGTCTCTAATTCTTTTGAGTATAAATATCCTTCCTTAAACTCTCCGGGACCAATGACATTTTCGTTATACCAAGAGTTATATTCATCAGTGCGATATATGAATGTGAAATACTTAAGATAAGGTATCTTTTCTTTCATGACAAATGATTTATCAGTTTCTACGATATTATCTTCCACTAACAAATACTCATATTCATTCTTTACAGGTTCAATAAATGAATCATCTGGCCTGTTATCTTCTATAACTGCAGGTTTTGAGCATCCACATAGTAGAACTGCTAGAATCATTATCATTATTATTATGTATTTTCTCATTCTTGTACCTCCATATTATGCTTTAGTTATTTAAAACCCACTACCATACATTCATTATATATTTACAAATCTAAATAGAATTATTATTTTTTTAAGATATATTACTATTTCTTTGAAATAATACCATTTATAACATCTTTTTCATAAAGAATAAAAAATGATGGATTTCTCCATCATTTTTCGGAAATTTCTTTTTATCCCTTAATACCACCACGAGATACACCATTAACGATGTACTTACGGAAGAATAAGAATAATACGATCATTGGTAATACTGTAACAGCAGCTGCAGCTAACTGTAACTGAGGATTACTACCAGCATCTGTCATAAAGGCAGCTAATCCTAATGGAACTGTACGATACTTATCAGAGAAGATAGTTAACTGAGTCCATAAATAACTGTTCCAAGATGCGATTGTATTTAATAAGATAATTGTAAATAAACTTGGCTTAGCAATTGGGATCATTACTCTCCATAAATATTTCCAGTTACTAGCTCCATCAATCTTAGCACTGTAATATAAGCTATCTGAGATTGTATCGAAGAAGTTCTTCAAAATGTAAGTATAGAAGATAGAAGTTGTAAATGGGATGAATAATACCCATAAAGTATTAATGATACCCATCTTAGCTACTGTCTGATAGTTTGTAATTACTAACATTTCAAATGGAACCATCATGAAGCTTAATAAAGCGCCAAATGCGAATTCTCTACCCTTAAATCTCATTCTTGAGAATGCGAATGCAGCTAAGATAGTAGTTAAACTGTTAACTGCTACTGATGCAATAACGATAATGAATGAGTTCTTAAAGTAAGTTAAGAAATCAGCAGTTGTAAATGCCTGTACATAGTTGTCAAAATTGAACCAGTTTTTTGGCCACCATCTTGGTGGGAAACTTGCATATTCAGCATAAACCTTAGCAGCACTTGATAACATCCAATAGAATGGGAAGATCATAATTAAGCCGCCAATAATTAGGAAGAAATATGTAAAGAACTTTTTAATCATTTCTTGTCTTTTCATAACTATTCCTCCCACTAATACTTAAACTTATTCTGAATGTATCTCTGTAACATAGTGAATACGAAGATAATTGCGAATAAGACAATACTTGCTGCTGCAGCGATTCCATAACGTCCATACATCTGGAACTGTTCCTTGATGTAATAAACGAAAGTATATAAGTTAGTACCAGTAACACCAGCACTACCATTCCAGAATGGGATGATTTCGTTATATACCTTGAAGGCTGAAATCATATTAACAATCATAGTTAAGAAGATTGTTGGTGATAGTAATGGTAAAGTGATTCTAAAGAACATCTTTGTTGAACTAGCACCATCAACTCTAGCTGCTGTGTAATATAATGGGTCAATGTTCTGTAATCCTGATAATAATAGGATTGTTGTAAATGGAATTAAGTTCCAAATACCGAAGATACATACTGCCCATAAGTTGTATTTAGCAACACCAGCAGTTGCACCTAACCAGTTGATTGGGTTTAAACCAATTGCCTGTAATAAGTAATTGATAACACCAATTTCATTATTGAACATGTATTTCCATACTAAACCTACCGCGATGGCACTTGTAACCATTGGTAAGAAGAATGCTGTTTGGAAAATAGCGATACCCTTAATTTTCTGATTTAATAAGTTAGCTACTAAAATTGAAATAACTGTTGCTGAAGGTACTACAACAAATACATACTTAAATGTATTTGAGAAAGCACTTAAGAAATATCTGTCACCAAAAATCTTAGTGAAGTTTCCTAAGCCCCATCCATCGAAAGCACCACTTAGCTTGTAGCCTTCCTTAAATGCCATAAATACTACATTGAAAATTGGATAGATTGTGAAAATTACTAAACCAATTACGAATGGTAATAAATAGACATATGGTTCCCAAGGTCTATTAAATGTTCCTGGCTCGCTCTTTCTATTAATTTTTCTAGAAGCTGCCATTAGATTCTGTCCCCACTTTCCTTATCAAATAAGAAGACACCCTTGTTTCTGAACTTGATGTTTACTGTATCTCCCTTGTTATATTCATAATCACTTGATAAGTATACACGGATTTCTGAATCTCCAACCTTAACGAAAGCTAATTCTTCCTTACCCATTGTATATCTATTTACGATGGTTGCCTGCATATCATATGTATCCTGATTTAACATAATAGCTTCAGGTCTGATTCCTAATACAACCTGCTGTCCTTCCTTAGCGTTAGGATTGTCAACATTGATAGTTGCTGAACCATCAGCTAATACGAACTTACCATCTTTGATATAACCTTCAAGCTGGTTGATAGGTGGATTACCAATAAATGAAGCAACGAATAAATTATGTGGATCATCATATAATTCTTGAGGGCCTGCTAACTGCTGTAACTGTCCAGCCTTCATTAATACGATCTTATCAGAGATAGACATAGCTTCTTCCTGGTCGTGTGTTACGAAGATTGTAGTAACACCTGTTTCCTGCTGGATTCTTCTGATTTCTTCTCTCATTTCCAATCTTAATCTTGCATCTAGGTTACTTAAAGGTTCGTCTAATAATAGTAATCTAGGCTTCTTGATTAAAGCTCTTGCGATAGCTACACGCTGCTGCTGACCACCTGACATTTCACCAGGTCTCTTTTCTAACTGCTGTGAAATCTGTACTAAGTCAGCGAACTTTCTAGCTTCAGCTAATCTTTCTGCCTTTGGAACTTTCTGGATTTCTAATGGGAATGCAATATTTTCTAATACAGTCATATGAGGATATAATGCATAGTTCTGGAAAACTAGGCCAATTCCTCTATCCTGTGGCTGAGTATCTGTTACATCGTCATCATCAAAATAAATAGTACCACTTGTTACTGGTAAGATACCTGATAACATATTAAGCATTGTAGATTTTCCACATCCAGATGGACCTAATAAACATACTAATTCTCCATCTTCAAATGTCATAGTGAAATTATCTACTGCTTTAAAATCACCGAATTGTTTTGTTAAACCATTTAATTTTACTTTCATAAAAAGAATCTCCCTTACCACTATTATACAACAAAAAAGGCTCTAGCAAATAGAGCCTTTAGAAACAAATATAATTTAATTATTTGTTTTCAGCAACGTACTGAACTGCTTCAGTTAATGCCTGGTTAACATCTGTACCAGCACCAACTGTATTAACTAAGTTCTTTAATGCTGTACGTAAAGCTGACTGAGCAGGAACTGCTGGTAAGCATCCAGCGATTTCTGGTTCTAAGCACTGTAATGACTTAGAAGTTTCTAAGAATGAATTATAAGAATCTAATTCCATAGTCCACTTTAAGCATGTCTGGTAGTTACACTTTTCACACCAGTCTTCATTGATTTCTGCAGAAACGAAGTATTCTAAGAATGCAACAGCACCCTTGATTCTTTCTTCATTACCGTAATCAAATACTAATACGCCTCTCTGCCAAGCTGAAGTCCAAGGAGTTCCACCTTCTACTGAAGGAACCTTAGCAGAATCATGAGTAGCTGATAAGTATGGTTCACCAGCAACTGAACCGTAGTACATAGCTACGATACCAGCGTTGAAGTCTGTTGATAAGTAGTCTGTAGTAGCACCTGGTAATAATGAGCTATTAGCGATACCATCCTGGTACTGCTTTAACATACCAGCGAATTCAGGAGTATTGAATACTGCTGTTTCAGTAGCTGCATCCCAAATTTCTCCACCTAACTGCTTGATCCAAGTTTCAGCGATATCTGTATGAGAATCTGAAGCGAAACCATAGATATGTTCACCAGAACCATCAGTAACGAAGCTCTTGTTGCCATCTGCATCAGTTACAACTGTAACCTTTTCAGAGATTGTCTTTGAAGCTGTCCATAATTCATCCCAAGTAGTTGGAACTTCTACGCCTGCAGCTTCTAAGATTTCAGGATTGTACCATAATACTGGTCCTGATAATACGATTGGGAAGTTGTACATTCCATCGTCAACATATGAATGAGATTCTTCATAAGCACCATCAGTTAACTGAGCAACTGCATCCTTAGATACATACTTGCTTAAGTCAACAGCCTTACCTAATTCAACGTAGCCTGCAGCTGTTGAAGCGTAGTCGATGATGATGTCTGGTCCAACGTTAGAAACAACAGCGTTCTTAACTGTTCCATCATAACCCTGGTAAACCTGACCTTCGTAAACAACTTCATACTTATCCTGAGAAGCAGTGAAGTCAGCAGCATACTTATTTAAAGCATCAAACTGAGCATCTGTCCATGTACCCCAGATAGTAACCTTAGTCTTTTCAGTAGGTCCTACTGGTTCTTTTGATCCGCATGCAGCAAGAGATAATGCTAAACATACAGTCAATAAAATAACAATTAACTTTTTCATTTTCTTTCTCCTTCATAACTAAAAAAGCCACTTTTATTATATCGTGTTAATAAAGCTTATACAATAAAAACTAAAAAACTAGTAACCGAAATTACTAGTTTCATACATTATATTTAGTCGCTGTTTACTAAATCTTCAATGATCTTTTCCACAGTTTCCATTGTCACATTTGGTATGCCACTGGCACACTCATGGCCACCTCCACCATACTTTCTTGCTATGTCCACAATAGGTTTATGATGAGATCTTAATGAACAATTGAAATATCCATCATTTGCCTGATATACAAG
>JAZRWC010000066.1:0-9235 GCA_045599505.1 Erysipelotrichaceae bacterium
ATTTTAGTGAGAATTAACTACATAATATGATGGGCTGTTTATCACATCTTTAGCAATAAAGAGTGTATAATTTATTTATAAAAATCTATTAAAGAAAGGGATATTATAATTATGAAATTATTAGTTCAGTCAGACGATTACGCTTTCACTCCAGCTGTTGCTTATGGTATTTGTGATGGTATTGATAAGGGTATTATCCGTAATACAGGTTTCTTTACAAATATGCCATCAGTTTATATGGGTGCAGAATTAGCTAAGCCAAGAGATGTTGTTTACGGTGGTAAGTGCTGCTTCGGTATCGACTTCAACCTAGTTGGTGGACCATCAGTATCAGATCCAAAGGATGTACCACACTTAGTTGACGAAAATGGTGAATTCATTAAGTCAGGTGTTAGAATCAGAGATCCAAGATGGGCAACTGAAGAAGGAAGAAGAGAAATGTTCCCATACGATGAAGTATATAGAGAATTAAGAGCTCAATATGACAAGTATGTTGAATTAATGGGTCATAAGCCTGGATATTTACATGGACATTCAATTTCTTCTGAACCTTATAGAGAAGCTATGCAGAGAATCTCTGAAGAAGAAGGTGTAGGCATCTCTACATTCTTTAGAGAACAGTTCAACTTAGAAGCTCCAATGATGAAGGCAATGATGAACAAGGCTTCTGTTTCAAAGACAAAGCAGTTCGTTGTTGAAGATCAGTTATATAAGGATTCAATTGGAATGTTAAAATCAGTTTCTGAAGATTTCTTAAATTGCGAATATGGATTCTTAATTGGTCATATGGGTTACATTGATACTACATTATTAAAGTACACTTCATTATCAATCGAAAGAATGAGAGACTTAGAAATGGTTACTGATCCATGGACATTAAAGTGGGTTGAAGATAACAATATCGAATTAGTTACTTACTACGATTTACAGAAAGAATTAGACGCTAGAAAATAATAAGTAATGATAATGGCTAAGGTAGTGAATTTCACTACCTTTTCTTTATGAGTATAATGAAGAGAAATGAATTGGAAACGTTTTCACTTTTTGATAAGTGATGATATAATTAAAGTAATGTGGGAGGATTTTTTATGTCTCTAATTGAGGAAAAATATCAGAAATGGATTAATAAGGAAGATTTAGAACCATCTTTAAAAGCAGAGTTATTAGCTATGGATGAAACAGCTAAGGAAGATGCTTTCTGGATGGATGTTGAATTTGGTACAGCTGGTATGCGTGGTAAGCTAGGAGCTGGTACAAATCGTTTAAATATCTATACAATTCGTAAGGCTAATGTTGGCTATGGTAAGTATGTTGCTAAGTTAGAAAATGGTTGCCAGCGTGGTGTAGTTATCGCTTATGATAACCGCCGTATGTCATATCAGTTTGCTCTAGAATCAGCTAAGGTATTAGCTGGTATGGGCATTAAGGTTTATGTGTTTGAAAGCTTAAGACCAACACCTGAATTATCATTCGCAGTACGTTATTTAAAGTGTGCAGGTGGTATCATGGTTACTGCATCTCATAACCCACCACAGGATAATGGTTACAAGGTTTATGATGATACTGGATGTCAGTTAATTCCTGAATGGGCAGCAGAAGTTGTTAATTACGTTAATGAAGTTGAAGATGAATTATCAATCAAGGTTCCAACTATGGATGAAGTTTATGACTTGGTAAATTGGGTTGGAGAAGAAGTTGATGAAGCATATTACCAAGCTATTATGGCTACAGAAGTTAATCCAGGTATGGATAAGTCTGACTTCTCAATTGTTTACTCACCACAGCATGGTGCAGACAATATTCCAGTTAGAACTTGTTTAAAGCGCTTAGGATATAACATTATCCCAGTTTTATCACAGTGTGCTCCAGACCCAGATTTCTCTAATACAAAGACACCAAATCCTGAATTAGCACCTTCATATGAAGAAGCTATCAAGTTAGCTAAGAAGGTTGATGCTGATGTTGTTGGTATTACAGACCCAGATGGAGATAGAGTTGGTATCGTTGCTAAGCACAATGATGAATACGTATTAATGTCAGGTAACCAGTCAGCTGCAGTTTACTTAGAATACATCTGTTCACAATTAAAGCAGCAGGGTAAGTTACCATCTAACGCTGTTATGTACAACACTATCGTTACTAGTGATTTAGGTGAATTAGTTGCTAGATATTATGGTGTTGATGTCGAAAAGACATTAACTGGTTTCAAGTTTATCGGTGACAAGATCAGAAAGTATGAAAAGACTGGTGAAAAGCAGTTTATCTTCGGTTATGAAGAATCATACGGTTGTGTAGTTAAGGATTATGTTAGAGATAAGGATGGGGTACAGGCCATCTTAACAGCTGCTGAATGTGGTAACTACTATAAGAAGCAGGGTAAGACATTAATCGATGTATTAAATATGCTATATGAAAGACATGGTGCATTCAAGGAAAGCCAGATCGCAATCAGCAAGGCTGGTGCTGCTGGTAATGCACGTATCAAGGAAATTATGGCTAACTTAAGAGCTGATGCTCCAAAGAGCATTGGTGGTGTAGCCGTTGTTTCAATTGAAGACTTCCAGAAGAGTGTAAAGACTACTGGTGGTGTTGAAACAGTTATCGATTTACCAAAGTCTAACGTATTAAAGTTCTACTTAGAAGATGGTTCTTGGATTGCTGCTAGACCTTCAGGAACTGAACCAAAGATTAAGTTCTACTTCTCAATCCGTGGTACTACAGTTGATGAAGCTGCAGAAAAGACTACAGTTTACCAGAAAGATATGATGAATATCGTTGGTGAATAATTAACAAAACTATTAAATAAAAACTAACCCATTAGCTGATAAACTAATGGGTTTTAATTTACATCTTTCTTAAAAATTCTAATACTTCATCTAGTGATTTACCTGAATCTTTTAAGGCCTTTAACATGTTCTGAATTTCGTTTTCTTTCTTTAAATCAGCCTCTTTTTGAGATATTTCAGTTGATTTATTAAGACTGTTAGAGAATTGGCTTTGAAGTAGTGCTTCATCACTATCTGCAAACATCGCATGTCTTGCCTCATAAGCAGGACCGTTGTGGTAATTTTCTTTTAAATATGTGTTTTCCGATATTACGCTATTATCTTCGATTACTGTAAATGGAGGAATGTAGTTATTAGAATGAATAGTAACATTTTTCCCTACTGTTACTGCCTTTCCTAATAATACTTCATTTTCTATAACACTATTTTCATCAACGAAACATCCTGGCTGTAATCTGACATTAGAACTCATATTAACGTTGTTACTAATGATACAGCCTGTAGGTATAAAGGAATCTGATGTTGTGTCTTTGCTTAGGTTAATCGAAGCTATATTAGCTCCCATCTCCATTAATCTTTGGATCCAATTCATCTTCCATTGAGCATCTTTGAAAGCAGGATAAAAATATGTTTCATCATCTATATATAAGAAATAATCAGCATTTTCAGCTAAGATATCTTCATCATTTTTCTTGTCATCCAAAAAGAAAATTTCAGTAAAATCCTTGCTTTGCAAAGCTAATTTTCTACATGATAATCCAATTTCATTTTTGTTTAGAATTATTAATCTCATTGTGTTTACCTCACGTGAATCAATTATATATCTTTTCATTAATAATGAAAAACAAGCACTTAAAATTTCTTATAAAATGGTATAAAATTATTATGTACAAAAATGAAGATATGGAGAAAAGGAGAAATAATATGAATTTATCACCACTTCAAAAAGAAAGATACAAGTACGTTCCAAAATTACCTGGAATGTTAAGAAATGGTATCTCTGAAATTTCAGTTAAGGAAGGCGCACCTACACAGTCTGTTGCAGACCAGGAAAAGATTGCTGCTTTATTCCCTAACACATATGGTAAAAACGAAATTACTTTCCAGAAGGGCGCTAACACTTCAGTTGCTAAGAAGCAGGTAGTAGGTGTTATCTTATCTGGTGGCCAGGCACCTGGCGGACACAACGTTGTTTGTGGTTTATATGATGCATTAAAGGCTACTAATCCTGAAAACGTATTATATGGTTTCAAGGGTGGTCCTAGCGGATTATTAGAAGATGATTATTTAGTATTTGATGATGAGTATATCGGTCAGTTCAGAAATACTGGTGGATTTGATATTATAGGTTCTGGTAGAACAAAGTTAGAAACTCAAGAACAGTTCGCAGTTGCTGCAGAAGTATGTAAAAAGCATGGAATCACAGCTATCGTTATTATCGGTGGTGATGACTCTAATACAAACGCTGCTATCTTAGCTGAATACTTCGCTGCTCATGAAACTGGTGTTCAGGTTATCGGTTGTCCAAAGACTATCGATGGTGACTTAAAGAATGAAGATATCGAATGTTCATTCGGTTTCGATACTGCTACTAAGACTTATTCAGAAGTTATCGGTAACATCGAAAGAGACGCTAACAGTGCTAAGAAGTATTGGCATTTCGTTAAGGTTATGGGTCGTTCTGCTTCTCATGTTGCTTTAGAGTGTGCTTTAGAAACTCAGCCAAACATCTGTTTAATTTCAGAAGAAGTTGCTGCTAAGAAGATGTCATTATCAGCTATCGCTGATTATATCGCTGATTCAGTAGCTAACAGAGCTGCTAAGGGTATGAACTTCGGCGTAGCTATTATTCCTGAAGGTGTTGTTGAATTCGTTCCTGAATTCTCAGTATTAATTCATGAAATCAACGAATTATTAGCTGGTAAGAAGGCTGAAGCATTCAATGCTTTACCAACTTGGGCTGATAAGTATGCATTCATCGAAAAGGGCTTAACTGCAGAATCTATGGCTGTATTCGCAATCTTACCTCAGACAATTCAGCAGCAGTTATTCTTAGATAGAGACCCACATGGAAACGTTCAGGTTTCATTAATTGAATCTGAAAAGTTATTCAGTGCATTAGTTAAGGACAAGTTAGCTGAAAGAAAGGCTGCTGGTACTTACAAGGGCAAGTTCAGTGCATTACATCATTTCTTCGGTTATGAAGGAAGATGCGCATTCCCATCTAACTTCGATGCTGACTACTGCTATTCATTAGGTTACAACGCATTCATGTTAATCCAGTATGGATACAATGGTTACTTATCAAAGGTTTCTAACCTTTCTAAGCCAGCTGAAGAATGGGTTGCTGGTGGTATGCCAATCACTAAGATGATGAACATCGAAAGAAGACATGGTGA
This sequence comes from Erysipelotrichaceae bacterium, assembly GCA_045599505.1. Lineage (GTDB taxonomy): Bacteria > Bacillota_I > Bacilli_A > Erysipelotrichales > Erysipelotrichaceae > UBA1783. The sequence goes on from JAZRWC010000066.1 coordinate 5,186, forward strand.
AGACAAGCCAGTTATCAGAAAGGCTTTAGTAGAATTAGATGGTAAGCCATTCAAGTTCTTCGAAGCTAATAGAGAAACTTGGGCTGTTGAAACATGCTACACTTATCCAGGTGCTATCCAGTACTATGGACCTTCTGAAGTATGTGACATCACAACTAGAACTTTAGCTTTAGAAAAAGGCGAATAATTAATTATTAATTGATTAATACAGGGGACTTCATAAAATGAGGCCCCTTTTTTTGTTATAATGGATATTGAAAAAGGAGAGAGCTGTATGATGAAGCTACTAAAAGAAAAAGCCTATATTATCTTGTTTATTTTAGGTTTTCTTTTTATTGGCTTTATTGAATATAGCGATATTGGAAGTCCATATTTAGACAATAATAGACATACAATTGGTGTTATTGGATACAGCGTGCTTGTTTTATATTGGCTTTTCTCTTTAAAAAGAAGATTGATGGTTGAAAGAACATATAATTATTTCGCTATTGCTTCAGCATTGTTAATACTTTGGATACTAACAAGAACTATTAAATATGATTATGTTGATAGGGGTAATGATTTAGTTAGATATATGTGGTTACTATATTATGTCTACTTCATTACTATTCCTTATTTAACTTTTATCGCTATATATAACATTGATAAATATGATGACAACAGTCTAAATCCATTATTCGCTACAGGTATGGTTTTGGATGTTTTACTATGTGCTATGGTATTAACTAATGATTATCATAAGTTTGTTTTTGGTTATGATGATTTTATTTGGGCTGATAATACTCATACATATAATTTTGGGTACTATCTGATTTTTGCTTGGATAATAATTAATACGGTTATAGCTTTATTCTTATTAATAAAGAAATGTCAGGTAATTGCCATCAAAAAGCTATCATATATCCCAATTTGTGTATTAGTCTTAGGTATTATTTTTATTCTTGGAAGCTCATTTAGCTGGTGGAACTCATTTAAAATGGCTGAGGCAATTTCTTTTACTTATATAGCTATTTTTGAAAGTTGTATACAGGTGGGCTTGATCCCTACAAATGTTAAATATTCAGAATTCTATAATTTGTCTGAGATTCCTTCTTATATCGTAGATAAGAAAAACAAAGTAGTTTTAAAAACAGTCGGCTTAGATCATCTTAATTTTCTAGGAGATGAAAACTTTGGTGTTTTTGATAGTGGATATCAATATAGAGAGGCTCCAATTGATGGAGGAAAGGTTATCTGGTTCAATGATATCCGTCAGATTAAACAATTAAATGAGAAGGAAGCTGAAATCAAAAAGGATCTTCTTCAATTTAATGGACTAATCAGTGCAGAGAATGAATTAAAGGAAAGAGTTACTAGAGCAGAAGTAATTAATGAACTATACGATGAACTTGATGACTTTGTTAACCCTAGAGTAGATCTGATAGAGAAGTATCTTGATATTCATGAAGACGAGCAGACGATGAAGGCAAATTTAGCTTTTGTTGCTCTTTACAGTTCATTTGTGAAAAGAAGAAGTAATCTGATGAGTATCGCTAAAGAGAATGAAATGATCTCTACTTTAGAGTTAGGGAACTGCTTTAATGAAAACGTTGATTACTCAAATTTAATGAATGTATATAGTTCATATTCCGTAAATGTGAATAAGACAATCAATTACAAAGCTATCCTATATTTATATGATAGTTTTGAAAATATCATCATTAAAAATATCTATAGCATTGATTCATTTATGATAAATGTAGATGAAGTAAACCAAGAAGTTAGAGTTAGATATTTAATTTCAAAAAATGATGGTGAAATTATTGTTGATGAGTCTTTAGGATACAAGATTGAAATTGATGATAATGAATTAACAATTGATGTTACTTCGGGAGGTGTTAGTCTATGAGTCTTTATTTGGGATTAGCACCAATGATTAGAATAATGATTATACTTTTATACTTTATGTTGATATGTGCATCAATGTATATTCATTTGGATGCATCATTATTCGTAGAGTATAAGCAAGTAAGATATTTATCGTTTATATCACTCGCCTTTAAGTTTGTTCTTTTGATTATATTGGTAATGGGTCATACTGATAATGACGCTGTTGTTAATATCTATAAGTTTATAAACCCATTAGTCTTATTATTACTAACAATAGGAATAATAATTACTGACTTTATCAGCTTTATTTACTTATCCAAGTGGAAAAAGACAGAGATAACTACTAGCAGCTTGAAAGAAGCATTAGATAACTTACCTAATGGATTATGTTACTACAATAGTGAAGGAGTATTACTACTTGCTAATAAGATCATGTTAGATTTATATCATCAGATTACTGATAACAGTTTAATCAACATTAGTGGTATGTGGGATATTTTAGTGGAAGGAAAACTAAAAGTAGGTAATGTAGTTGAAGCAAAAGAAAATGAAATTATCGTCAATATAAATGATGATAAGATTTACTCATTCACAAGAAAATTTATGGATGATGGGATTATTCAGGTAGTAGCTGTTGATATTACAAGCATGTATATGGTTTATTCTGAGATGAGGGATGAGAATAACAAGCTTGAACAGTTAAATGCTAGATTAAGAGAGTATTCTAGTGAAATGGATGATCTTATTAAATCCGAGGAATTATTAAACGCTAGAATCAGAATTCACGATGAGTTAGGAAGAATGTTAATCAATACTAAAAGATTACTATCAACCGAACTCGATAGTACAAGTCTTAAGGAAAATTTAATAGACTGGAGACAGACGTTCAAACTACTTAATAATCCTAATGTTCAATTAGATAGAAAACCAAATGTATTAAGACAGGTAATTGTAGCAGCAAAAGAATTAGGACTAGATATTGAATTAAAAGGACGAATACCTGAAAGAGATAAATATAGTAGACTAATTGTGGCCGCAACTAGAGAATGTCTTACTAACGCATATCATGGCGACGCTAAAAAGATTACTATTGAAATAAAAGAGTATTCTAATCATTATGATGTAGTATTCACTAATGATGGAAAAGAACCAACTTACCCAGTAAAGCTAGGTGGTGGGTTAGGAAATTTAGCAATACTACTAGGTAATAACAATGCTAGCCTAGAAGTTGCTAGCAAACCAAAGTTTTATGTTAAGGTAAGAATTAATAAATAAGGAGGGGTAAATAGATGAAGTATAATGTGTTAATTGTTGAAGACGATCCAATGGCTAGACAGTTATTTTCAATGTTTATTACTCAATCAGATAAATATGAGATATATCAGGCGATTGAAAATGCTGATTTGGCAGATATTTATTGCGAAGGTGGAAAAGTAGATATCATTATTATGGATATAAGAACATCCTTAAAAGCAAACGGGCTAGATGCAGCAGAAAGAATTAAAAAGAGATATCCAAAGATTAAGATAGTAATAGTAACAAGTATGTTAGAACAATCATATTTGTTTCGTGCTAAAGAAATCGGGGTTGATAGCTTCTGGTATAAAGAAGTAACAAGTGAGCCATTTTATCTACTACTAGATAGAACAATGGCGGGGGAAAATGTATATCCTACTAATACACCAGTAGTTAAGATTGGTTTGGCTAATAGCGATGAGTTTACTGATAGGGAACTAGAGGTATTAAGAGAGTTGACAGCAGGCAAAACTAACTCAGAAATAGCTAATAAACTGTTCGTTTCAGAAAGAACTGTTAAAGCTCATATTCAACATATGCTAGAAAAAACTGGCTTTAAAAACAGAACAGAATTAGCTGTTAAGGCTAGGGAAAAAGGCATTGCGATTAGTGATGAATAACAAATGAAATTTTGCACTTTTGTACAATGTGAAAGGGTATATTATTTGATAAATTATAATTAGTAAAAAAGGGTGAGTTGCCCTAAACAATATAACTGAAAATATTATATGCGAAAGGAGTCAGGACAATGGGATTAATTAAAGCAGCATTAAATTCAGTAACATCAACAATGAAGGATCAGTGGAAGGAATTCTTCTATTGCGAATCATTAGCAAATGACGTATTAGTAGTAAAGGGAACAAAGAAGAGCACAGGCTTGTTCAA
>JAZRWC010000067.1:0-60545 GCA_045599505.1 Erysipelotrichaceae bacterium
GTTCCATAAGGCTCATCATTAAGCCATTTACCCTCAATATAACTATACGTTGAATCTTGTCCAACAACAAATGAGAAAACCCCAACAATTTCTTCACCATCGCAAATCACATAGCTATTATGATTATTAATATCATTAATTACTAAATTATCTGCAGGAGAAGAATCCTTCCATTGGTTTGGATTGCCTGTTTTCTTCATAAAGCTTCTGGCATAAGAGTATATATTTTGAATCTGGTCCCAATCGGACATTTCTGTATTACGAATAGTTAAGTTCATTTATATTCTATTTAGTTCCTTATCTTTCTTAAAATAGTATGTTTCTACTTTTCCTGGATAACCAGTCGTATAACTGATATCTCCAATGACATCTAAAAAATCGTTTAACTGAATCTTTTGATTTAATAGTTCATTAAGAACTCCTAAATTATTGCACGCTTTATTCATTCCATTACTGAATAGTTCTTCAAAGCTAGTAGTATAGCTATTATTTTCATTACAAGGATCATACCACTTATCTCTTCGGTAGTTCATGGCATCCATCTTCTCATCATATTTAATAGGAATTAACATGCTTGTACCTAATCCTGGCATATTGAATATCTTTTCCAATTTCTCAAAAAGAGGATATTTCTTACCATCAGGATCATTTAGTACTGTCTCAATAAAATATGCATCCTTATAAGCATCTTCAAAAACCTTTAAACTGAATGTTTTCTCATATGTCTTATTAACCGCAAAGTGTAATAACTTAGCTATGCTAGCTTTCTCTTTTTTATTTAGCTTAATGATATTGTTATATTTAATATCGTGTAAATCTATCTTAAATAAGTCCAACATTCCTCTATCAATCTGACATTCTAACAATTGATGAGCAGGATATGTCTTCTCATATTTTGAATCTGTTAAATAGTATACATATGGATGAGCAATTGAATCTAAGGCATTATGACAAACAAATCCAGCTATATAAGCTAACATAGTCTCATCATCTTCCTTAATTGCCATATCTAACATATTTTCAAAGAAGTCATTTACATGGTTATCATGCATAGCTGAACCTAAAGATGTTACTTCTTTTCCATTAGATTGTAGTGGTAAGCGATGGTAGAACAATAGCAAATCAGGACCTTGGCATCCCAAGGCAAAAACAGTAGGATGTTTAGAAATAAAGCTAGATACTTTACTTAAATTTACATTTAAAGATGCTTTTTGTCCTAATAGCCAATGTGTCACAAATCCTGGCATATTCATTCCTCCATTCCACAACCCATTATAATTATAATGTAAAAGGTTATTATATTCACTAAAAAGGCCAATCACTTTATTAGCGATTGACCTTATTTTTACATAGAATAATTTACTTACTCTTCAATATGTTCTCTACCCATAGCGATGATTGTCTTAACATGTTCATCAGCTAAGAAGTAGATAATCTGTTTGCCGTTTTTTCTTGATCTGACAAGCTTATTCTGCTTAAGGATTTTTAATTGATGTGAGACTGCTGAGATAGTCATATTAAGCTGCTCAGCTATATCAGAAACACTTACCTCATCTTCAAAAAGACAGTATAAAATTCTGATTCTTGTTGAGTCTCCAAATACCTTAAATAGCTCTGCTAAGTCATATAATTCGTTTTCATCAATTAATTTAGTCACTCTATTCTCCTTATAGCTTGCTTACAAACAACGCTCTAATCGCATTAATAACAGCGATAACCATTACACCTACATCCGCAAAAATAGCTGCCCACATACCTGCATAACCTAATGCTCCAAGTAGTAAACATAATAGCTTAACACCTATTGCGAAGTAGATATTCTGATATACGATACCTAAACACTTCTTAGATATTCTAACTGCTTGAGATAGTTTCAACAAGTCATCATTCATTAAAACTACATCGCTTGCTTCAATTGCAGCATCTGAACCTAAGGCACCCATTGAGATACCGATATCTACTCTTGATAACACAGGAGCATCATTGATACCATCTCCAACAAAGGCTACCTTACCATTATTTTGCCATTTAGCTAATATCTTTTCAATTTCATTAACTTTATCAGCAGGTAATAATTGTGAGTGTACTTCTTTGATTCCTAATTCTCTACCCACAGCTAAAGCTACATCATTATTATCACCAGTTAACATAATTGTGCTTTTAATACCTGCTTTATGCAAATTATTAATAGCTTTTTTTGCTTCTGGCTTAATAACATCGCTAATAACGATGCAACCTAAATATGTATTCTCTTTAGCTACATATACTAATGTAGCTGTCTTATCAACTTTAGTATATCTGATATTTTGGCTATCCATTAGTTTGCTATTACCAATATAGATAACACTATCATCAATAGTAGCCTTAATACCGTGACCTGCTATTTCACTAATATCTTTAATCCTATCCTTTGATATTTCCTTACCATAAGCTTTGATGATGCTAGTTGCGATAGGATGAGATGAATAACTTTCACAATAAGCTGCTAGCTGTAATAATTCATCCTTACTAATAGTATCTTCATTTAAAATATCTACCACTTCAAATACACCCTTAGTTAATGTTCCAGTCTTATCAAAAACGATAGCTTTAACTTCACTTAATGTTTCTAAATAGTTTGATCCTTTAACTAAGATACCTTGTTTACTAGCTCCACCAATACCAGCAAAGAATGTTAATGGGATAGAAATAACTAATGCACATGGACAAGAGATAACTAAGAAAGTTAAAGCTCTATAAACCCAATCAAACACATTAGGAGTTTCACCTAAAACTAACAATACTACTGGAGGAACGATAGCTAAAGCTAAAGCTCCATAACAAACAACTGGTGTATAGTAACAAGCAAACCTGCTAATGAAGTTTTCTGATTTAGATTTTAAGGAACTAGCGTTTTCAACTAAATCTAAAATCTTATTAACAGTAGATTCACCAAACTCTTTTGTTGTCTGCACTTTGATTAATCCATTTAAGTTGATGCATCCACTGATTACTTCATCTCCAACTTTTACACTTCTTGGAACTGATTCACCAGTTAATGCACTAGTATTCAACATTGATTGACCTTCTACAACAACACCATCAATAGGAAGCTTTTCACCAGGTTTAACAACGATAATTGTGCCAACCTCTACTTCATCAGGATCCACTTCAACTAGTTGACCATCTTGTTCAATATTGGCATAGTCAGGTCTGATATCCATCAACTCTGTAATATTTTTTCTACTTTTTCCAACTGCATAACTCTGGAATAATTCACCAATCTGATAGAACAGCATAACATCCACAGCTTCTTCAAGTTCAGCTATCAATATAGCTCCAATAGTAGCTACAGCCATTAAGAAGTTCTCATCAAATACCTGCCTATTCTTTATTCCCTTAATAGCTTTTAATAAGATATCATTGCCGATAACCCAATATGCAACTAGATATATTGGCCACTGGAATAATAAATCTATCGCATCATTTTTTGGAATAAACTTAGCGACAATTATTAAGATAATTGTCGCAATGATTCTTATTAAAACTTTCTTTTGTTTTTTAGTCATAAAAGATTATAAATAGATTTCGCAATCGTCTTCTACTTTCTTGCAGTTGGCTAATACGTTTTCCATAACTTCATTAACATTAGCACCATCTTCAAACTCGACAGTCATGTTTAATGCCATAAAGTTAACAACAGCCTTCTTAACACCCTCAGTTGAGTTTGCTGCAACTTCCATCTTGTTTGCACAATTAGCGCAATCAACTTCGATCTTGTACTTCTTCTTCATAATCCTACCTCTTCTCTTTATATTTGAACAATTGTTCAAATGTTTACAATATCATTATACCTACTATTCTTCCCATGTCAACAATTTACAAAAGAAAGTATCAAATATATGCTATAAAATAACATGATTTTGTGTAATACTATTTATTCTTATAAACCGATTATATTATACAACCGCTGTCCCTATGTTCTTTACCCACCAAAAAAGAATTGCTCAACCGTGAACAATTCTTTACAACTTTAAGATTATAACCCCTAATCGATTAAAGTGTCTACTTTTTGCTTATCCAGTTCATTAACACGTCCAGATAACTGGGTACATATTAACCTGAATATCATTTTTGTACTTTTGGTGTTCAATACATTGAAATCATATGGTTCAATTTTGTTATTAAAATATATATTAATTAGTTTCTAATTTTAGATTTCTTTACTAAATAACAAATTAGAAATAGACTCAACAAGCAGTAAATCAAGTGTTGATAATGTGACCAAACAACTAATTGTAAATTAAACAAAAACATCACAAGCAATCTATTGAATAAACCGATTGTTAGGTATCGTTTCCAAAGAAATTCTTTTCCCTTCATTAAAGATAGTATAAAGTCCAATGATGCACTAAACAAAATAAGAGGGAAAGAATATTTTAATACGAGCAATGAAAATGATATAAAGTATTCAAAAAATTTGAGGGAAATATATTTATTTTAATATCCATACAGATTCCAAGATAATCTCATTTGATTATAATAATTTATTTCTACTACCAAATATTCATTTGAAGAAAATATACTACCTATTGCTGGGAAGGTTACTCCCCATGACACTTTTGCATTCGCAGGTCTTGATGAAGAATCAATAGCACGCATATTATTATACTATTTTATATTACTTTTAAGTCTTTAGTTTAGCAATATAAGTTAATTTTTCTGAAGATGAATATTCTATTGCTTAAGAACACCCTATTATTTATATATGTTCAGAATCTCAAAACAATTAATTCAAGTAGGAAAGATAATATTTCCTCATTTTTTGAAGTATATATCACTCAAATTTCTCTAAAGCTTGTCCTTCAAATACTCAAATACCATATCTACTGGTAAGCCCATAATTGTGTAGTAGTTACCTTCAATCTTACGGATATATTTACCAGCCCAACCTTGAATAGCGTAGCCTCCAGCTTTGTCATATGGCTCTGCAGTTTCAATATATTCATCGATATCTTTGTCTGAAATATCATTGAAATATACTACAGCAGTATCTGCTACGTTATAAATTTCATCCTTGCTAATAAAGCAGATTCCAGTAATAACTTCGTGCGTTTTACCTCTTAACATCTGCATCATTTCTTTAGCTTCTTTTTTACTATGAGGTTTTCCTAATATCTTACCATCACAAGCTACTACAGTATCACTGCCTAATACCATTGCCTCAGGGTTATTGTTAAATACCGCCATGGCTTTTTGTTTAGCTAAAGATTTTACGATCTCTTGGTTAGATAAGTCGTGATTAACAATCTCATCAACATCGCTTACCTCAACCACAAAATCCTTAGTAACATATCCCAATAGTTCTTTTCTTCTAGGAGAACCACTAGCTAAAATAATTTTTCTCATCTATTAATCCTCTTTTGATTTTAATTCTAAAATCATATCTCTTAATTGAGCAGCTCTTTCAAAGTCTAATACTCTTGCAGCCTCTCTCATTTCCTTTTCTAAGCCACTAATTAGCTTATTGATATCTTCCTTAGACTTCTTACCCATCTTCTTACCCATGTACTTAACAGCCATTTCATGAGTCTCCTTAGAATGGATGGCATCTCTAATTTCCTTTTTAATAGTCTTAGGAGTAATGCCATTTTCCTTGTTATAAGCCATCTGGATAGCTCTTCTTCTTTCAGTTTCGCTTATAGCCTTCTTCATTGATTCAGTAATAGTATCACCATACATAATTACTGTACCATTCTCATTTCTGGCTGCTCTACCGATAGTCTGAATCAAGCTTCTCTCACTTCTTAAGAAACCTTCCTTATCAGCATCTAAAATAGCTACTAAGGATACTTCAGGAATATCCAAACCTTCTCTTAATAAGTTGATACCTACTAATACATCATACTTACCTTTTCTTAAATCTCTAATGATTTCAGTTCTTTCTAAGGTCTTTGTTTCATGATGTAAGTAAGCAACCTTATACATGCTATTTTCTAAGAACTTTGTTAGTTCTTCAGCCATCTTTACAGTTAAAGTAGTAATTAATACTCTTTCACCTTTTTCGATTCTAATATCAATTTCGTGTCTTAAATCATCAATCTGGCCTTTTGTTGGTCTAACTTCAACCATTGGATCTAATAGTCCAGTAGGGCGAATAATCTGTTGAACAACTTCACCATGAGTCTGCTCTAATTCATAGTCACCAGGAGTGGCACTAACACAGATAATCTGATTGATTAAACTTTCAAACTCATCAAATTTTAATGGCCTATTATCTAAAGCACTAGGCAATCTAAAGCCATATTCAACTAAAGTCTGCTTTCTGCTTCTATCACCATTGTACATACCTCTTACCTGTGGTAAAGATACATGTGATTCATCGACAATTAATAAATAATCCTTAGGGAAATAGTCAAATAGTGTAAATGATCTACTTCCTGGTTCTCTAAACTCTAACTGCCTAGAGTAGTTTTCAATACCACTGCATACACCAAACTCTCTTAAAGCTTCTAAGTCGTATGTGCATCTTTGTTGTAAACGTTCCTTTTCTAAAGGTTTGCCATTATCTTCAAAGTACTTCAAACGCTCTTTTAATTCAGCTTCGATATTATCGCAAGCCTTTAATATATCATCCTTGTTTTTAGCGTAACCACTTGCAGGAAAGATATTATACATTGTATAAACCTGTAGAGTTTTGTTTGTTAGAGGATCTACTTCACTTATACGATCGATAACATCATCGAATAACTCAACTCTTAACACAAAGGCATCACTATAACCTACAGAGATATCGATGACATCTCCTCTTACTCTGAATGTTCCTCTTTTCTGTTCCATATCGTTTCTAACAAACTGTCTATCAACCAACATTCTTAATAATTGGTTTCTAGTCATCGGTTCGTTTACTTTGATAGTAAAGAATAAATCACGGTATTGATCAGGATCACTTGAAGCGTAAATGCAGGCAACAGAAGCAACGATAATAGTATCGGGATGTTCAAGTACCGCATTATATGCCGCAAGTCTTAACATATCTAACTCATCATTAATCATTGAGTTCTTTTCAATATATGTATCAGTCTTTGGTAAATAAGCTTCTGGCTGGTAATAATCGAAGTTTGAAACGAAGTATTCGACATGATTGTGAGGGAATAACTCTTTAAGCTCAGTATATAATTGACCAGCTAATGTCTTATTATGAACAAACACTAATGTTGGTTTATTGATCTTTTGAATAACATTGGCAACAGTAAAAGTCTTACCTGTACCAGTAGCACCTAGTAAGACCTGATATTTCTTATTAGCTTTTAAACCTTCAACTAACTGTTCTATAGCTAATGGTTGATCTCCTTTGGGAGTATATTCACTAACTAACTGAAATTCACTCATAATTTACTCCAATATCTCTTTATAGTATTCTTCTATATAGTTCAACATATATTGAATATTACCTTCTCCTGCAAACTTATCAGAAGTGTAATCTTCATCTAAACTCATCCATACTAATGGATTCACCTCTTCAACTAGCTGGACTTCTTTATTTAGCTTACCAGCAAACACTTCAAGAAGTAAGTCATCTAACTTAAAATGCATATCCATAATATATGTAAGAGTAATATCATCCTTAGTAATTCCACTTTCCTCAAATAGTTCCCTATAAGCAGCGTTATAGTCGTCTTCATTCTCTTTAACTTTGCCACCAACGAGGTTGAATTTGCCTAAGTATGGTTGTTTTACTCTTTTACACATTAGAATCTTGCGATCCTTACTATGATATACAATAATCACATTTACCTTTTTCATATCAACTATTATACCACTACACTAAAAAAGAGACATTATGACTTGTCTTTACTAACTAATCATTATATCTCTATGTACTTTTTTATCTTTTAGAATGGTCCACAATCGCTAACTTCAATAGATTCATCATAGTTGAAATCAGTAAACAAACCTAGCACAAACATTAGTGGTCCATTTAAAACGATTCCTAATAAACAAATCTGTAGAGGCTTCATATCAGCCTTCTTAGCGAAGTTATACCATGCTAAACCCTTGATAATAGCTCTAGCTATCATTACCCAAATAGTCTGTTCAGTCACAAATAAAGTAACTAGAGCAGTTATGATAAAGAAAGCAATATGTAACTGACATATCTTATATAGGAAGAAGAAATCACTTACAATTGGAATAAGAGCTAAAAATCCTGAATAACCGCATTTAGAAAAGAATTTGCATTTACCTACAAAATAAGCAATTACGCCAGCAAGAATTCCAAAAACGTATAAATAAACAACGCCTTCAAAAACAACATCAAATATTTCCATCGTTATTCTCCTTTAGCAAGCTGGAATGCCTTTTGAATCTGCACATCGTATTTATCTCTTTGTAGATTCCATGTTCTAACAACAGCACCATTTCCAAGGTTGGCTGTTTCTTCATCGATAATGCCAGTAGCAGCTATTCCTGCATCTTTCTGGAAAGCCTTTAAAGCTTCTTCAGTCTGACGATCAAAATAACCATCCATTCTACTAACATCATAGCCTAAGAAGTCTAACATCTTCTGCATTGTGGCAACCTTTTCACTTACACTATCGTATTTATAAGTCTCATCATCTTCTAGAATCAAATATCCTTCATATAGAATTGGATGTAAGCTTACAGGATAATCAGGGGCAATACCAACACCACCGATATAAACACCATTTCCACTTCTCCAAGTCAAATCAGTGTACTTTAATGCGCTGCCATCTCTAAATCTGATTGTTACCTGGGCAACCCCTTTACCATAGGTAGTATCACCAACAGTAACAGCTCCACAGTTTTCAATCATAGCCATTGTGAATACTTCAGAACAACTAGCAGTGTCCTTATCAGTTAAGATAATGTATTTATCAAACTTGAATTTCTCACCATCAGTAACATAGTCAATAGTTTCATTTCCATCTCTATCTACTTCACGCATAATGATGTCGTTTTTATCCATAAAGTATGAACAGATAGTATCTAAAGTAGTAACATATCCACCACCATTATCTCTTAAATCAATAATTAATGATTTAACGTTATTCTCTTTAAAGTACTCTAAATGATTCTTTAGTTCTTTTCCTGTTCCATCAGAGAATGAAGATAAAGTTAATACACCAACACCATCAATAATTTCAGAGAATACAGTATTGCTGATCTCATCACGAGTAATAGCCATATCGATAACTTCATTACCTCTTAACAGTTTGATATGAACATCGGTTCCTTTTTTACCCGCAATAAGAGCAGCCATATCATCAATATCATTTTCGGCTACTACATTACCTTCAATTTCAATAATAAAGTCACCAGCTAATACACCAGCAGCTTCAGCTGGAGATCCTCTAACTACTGAGATGACAAAAATGTTGTGGTCAACTTCGTTATATGTAACACCAATACCAACAAATGATGATTCTAATGATCCAGTAAACATGCTCAACTCTTCTGCTGACATATATTCAGTAAATAAGTCACCTTGAGCACTTACCATACCATTAATGGCATCATTATATAGCTGCTTTTGGTATTCATCGCTGTTTTCACCAAAGTAGAATCTCTCCTTTAGAATTGTTACAACAGCATCCATTGTACCACCGCCAGTAGACATATTATTATTTACGCCATCACCAACAATATCACCTAGAATAAAGCCAGTTCCAAACACAAATAATATCAATAATATAACAAATACCGAAATTAGTACTTTGCTTCCAAATCCTCTCATATAATTCACCTTCCCCAACATTTTATCATAACAAGTTGTTTTTCGCTAATATGGACTATTTGGGTAATTCATACAGAGCAATAAAAAGGCACTTTAAAGTGCCATTCTATTACAAATCCGCTTCTCCTTTAACAAGATTAGCTTTAGCTGTTAACTCTAAAACTGTTAATTTACATACAGCTGTGCGAGCTACTACAAACTTATTATATTCGAAATTTCTAGTTTCCTCATGTCTTGCCATGATGACTTCATCAATAGCTTTCTGTTTTTCTTCACCATCTAAAAATTCTACTTTGCATTTACCCATTACTGATTTATAACGCATAGTAGCGTCCTTCTTCTCAACAATGCATTCTAACTGTATTGGTTTATCCATTTCAAAAGAACAATATGGGTTATTTTTTAACATCTCATATTTTCTTCCAGCCATTGCTCCATGGATATAAAAGCATATCTCTTCACCATTTACAGTATAGGCAAAATTTAATGGAACAATATATGGAAAATCTCCATCAGCTAATCCTAATCTGATTATTTCACATTCATCAATAAAGCCGACAATTGTCTTAAAATCTGTTACTTCACGATCTTTTCTTCTCATATTTATTTACTCCTTGTTCATTAGCTTTTCCCATTCAATTCTAGTCATTGAATAGGTATAAGTAATCTTGTTTACTTCATCAGTATACTCCTCAAGTCTCTTTTAAACCATAGCCCATAAAACAAAGCCATAAGTTTTATATCTTTCTAAATTTCTATCGATCTAATTTCTTGTTTTAGTTTCATCAAACTTCTCCTATATTTTCACAATAATGACACAGCCATCTACTATATTCTATATGAATATACATTAATATGTTATTTTGTTCAGAATAATGTTATATTGTAGTAAATACAATGGATGATAATAAGGGAGGTCCTTCTATGGGTATTTTTGATAAGTTAAGTAGTAATATCGCTAAGGGTATTGGTAATGCTGTAAGTAAGGCTGCTGAAAACGTAATCGCACCAGCTGCTGAAAAATTAGGAAATAAGATCGCTGAGAAAATAAATGAAGCAACTGAAAGTTTAGAAGAAAACAAGAACGAAACAAATACTGAAAACTCTGAAGCTAAATCAGGTTTACAGCAAGCTATGGAAAGACTTGAAAAAGCAGCTAATAGCTATGCTGAAAAATTAGAAAGCCTAGGCATTGATGTAGAAAACGATGATCAAAAAGCTGAGTTTGTAGCAGTACTTTCTTTCTTCCCAAAATGGACAGCTACTCCTATTAAGGATGTTGATGGTGAGGAAACTGATGAATATGTCGTATCTAGAATCTCAATTGAGGCAACTGAGAAACAGGTTGAAGAATATAAGGAACTACTAGTACAGAATGGTTTCAGTAATCCTGGCCAGATTCAAAAGAAGATCGTTGGTGACAAGGAATTCTGGGTAGACTTCACATTCTCACTAGATGGTGAAATCGGATATTGTATCTACAAAACACTACAAAACGAAAATTGGTAAAATTAAAAGGAGACTATCGTGAAATATCTTACGATAGCCTCTTTTATTTTCTATTAATTACTTAATATTGAAAGCAGCATCTAATCCAGCTTCTGTAGCGTTATTAGCCTTACCTGGCTTTAATGCATCACCGATAACTGTATATTCAACACCTAACTGCTTACAAACTTCTTCTAATGGGTTATAAGCCTTAACACCTAATGAAACAACGATTGTATCAAATCCAGATAATACCTTATCACCATTGTATACAACGCCATCACTAGTGAACTTGTCAACCTTAGCGTTAACAACCTTCTGAACACCCCATTGAGCGAGTCTCTGTACTAACCAGAAATGTGGAGCAGCTTCTTCATCTAAAGCGATATCTTCTCTCATTTCTAATACGGTAACCTTCTTACCATGTTCACCTAAGTAATCAGCAGTTTCAACACCAGTTACACCACCACCAACTACTAATACATTGTTGCCTGGGAATACTTTATTGTCTAAAACATCAACTGCAGTAACAACGTTTTCATTTGTGATACCTTCAATTGGAGGTAATGATGGAACACCACCAGTAGCTAAGATAACATAATCATATCCACCATCTTCGATGAACTGCTTAGTTACTTCAGTATTTAATAAGTATTCTACACCATACTTCTTACCCATTGTGTGGTAGTATCTGATAGCTGTAACGATATCTGACTTTGTTGGAGGTACTGCTGCTAATCTGAACTGACCACCGATCTTGCCAGTCTTTTCGACAACTGTTACTTTGTGTCCTAATCTAGCAGCGTTATAACCAGCTACTAAACCAGCAGGGCCAGCACCAACTACTAATACGTTTCTCTTGTTTTCAACTTCGTTATATAAGTACTTACCTTCACCACCAGTTACAGGGTTAACTAAGCATCTAACATAACCAGCTGTATTTAAGTAACCTAAACATGACTGGTTACATGCAATACATGGAGCAATTTCATTTACTCTTCCTTCTAATACCTTATTTGGTAATTCAGGATCAGCTAATGACTGTCTACCTAAAGCTACGAAGTCAGCTCTATTAGCCTTTAAGATATCTTCCATTACATGAACATTGTTTAAACGTCCAACGCAGATTACTGGAATACTAACACTCTTTTTGATCTGTTCTGTTGCGAATTCATTGAAACCTGCAGGCATAGCGGCTGCAGCTGACATATAAGGAGTTGAAGCATAAGTCATGATTGAAACTGATAAGACGTCAACACCACATTCTTCAGCCATTCTAGCTACTGCTAAAGATTCTTCTAATGTTCTACCACCATTAACCTTTTCATCATGTGAGAATCTGAAAGATAATGGATAGTCTTCACCACAATATTCTCTGATCTTCTTGAATACTTCTCTAGGGAATTTCATTCTTGAATCGAAATCTCCACCCCATTCATCAACTCTCTTATTTGAGTGCTGTGACATGAACTGGGCAACGATATAACCATGTGCACCATGAACTTCAACGCCATCGAAACCAGCGTTCTTAGCTCTTAAAGCAGCCTTACCAAAATCTTCAACTAACTGCCATACTTCATCGCTTGTTAATTCATGTACTGGTACATTTAAAGCTGGACAAGGTATAGAAGAAACGCCTACTGGCATCATATTAAAGATATAAGGATTAGCTGTCTGTCTGCCTGCATGATGTAACTGAACGAAAATCTTAGAACCAGCTGCATGAACTGAATCTGCTAATCTCTTCATTCCTGCTACCTGTGAATCATCCCATAAACCAATTTCATTTAAAATTGCCTTACCTGTAGGCTGAACTGCACATACTTCAGTATAGATTAAACCATACCCACCTTTTGCTCTAGCAGTATAATAGTCAACTAACTGATCAGTAACTTCACCAGCATATGTACCATAGTTTGTTCCCATTGGTGGTACAACAAAACGGTTTTTAATTTCTAAATTACCGATTTTAGCTGGAGTTAATAATTTTTCAATAGCCATAATTTTTCTCTCCTTTGTAATATTAGATTATATCCTCATTATAAAAATATATTCGATGTACTTCCATCAAAATACCCAAAAATAAAACCGTTAATAAATAACGGCTTTACACTTCTCTTTTACTTCTATTAATTCCAATTAACAATACACTTATCGCTGAAATTGATAGAGAGATAAGTGTTGTCCTATCAATTTTCACTGCTATTCCATAAAAGACTATCATAAATAAACAAATTGCGACGATAAAGCAGAATTTACTGCTAGCGCTCATTTTAGTAGTTTCACTTTTTTTAGCGATTTCTTCAAATTTACTACTAGTAACAACTATAGCTAATACTAACGCAAATAAAGATATTCCTACTCCTGCTCCAGCGATAAACTGTAATACTGGTGACCTCAATTCTAAACCTGTAACGATCGCTGATACTAATAAACCTGTAAAACTAACAATACATACTACATTTACTTTTTTTCTAAAGGATTCCTTTGCTGCTGTAGTGTAATCAGCAACTAACAAAGCTGTTTCTTTAACATTTGGTTCCATTATCTTTTCTTTTACTTCGCCAGCCAATATATCTTTAAGCTCCACACCATAGAACTCGGCAAGTTCAATAAGAATAGAAATATCTGGCAAGTTATTGCCTGTTTCCCAACGTGACACTGTCCTATTAGTTGTATTTAGCTTTTGAGCTAGTTGCTCTTGAGTAAAACCCTTTTCCTTTCTTAGAGTTCTTAATG
The DNA here is from genome assembly GCA_045599505.1 of Erysipelotrichaceae bacterium. GTDB lineage: Bacteria > Bacillota_I > Bacilli_A > Erysipelotrichales > Erysipelotrichaceae > UBA1783. The sequence continues at coordinate 13,964 of JAZRWC010000067.1, forward strand.
TTTCGCCAATTCTTTCCTGATTCATATTACTGGCCTCCTTTCGCTAACATTATTAACGAAAACTAGTATCAATTTAACGACACAAAGCGAGAATTTGATAAATAGACATGCTTTGTCTATTGTTTTCCCCTTATTTTCTTTAAATATAATACAGTATTACTTATAAAAAAAGCTCACTAATGTGATAAACATTAATGAGCTATTGTTCAACAAATTATATTATCTATTACTTAACAAAAGTTACACTCTTTTCAAAGTCATAGCTATGAGGTTCTTTTGTTACAGTAGGGTATCCAACAGCAACCGCAATCTTGAATGAGCTGTTTTCTGGAACGCCTAACTTTTCATTATAGTAAGCCATCTTTTCAGAATGTAAAACACCATCGACACAACCTAATACGACGCTTCCTAATCCTAAAGAAGCTGCTGCTAAATGAACGTTTTGACAAGCGATACCAGCGTCAACACCAGTCCACTTAAAGTTATCATCACCTGAGATGAATAATACTACAGAAGCCTTATAATACCAGCTTGCCTTAGCGTTTGGATTTAAGTCATTCTGAATTTCATCTAATAATGGATTGCCATTACATACAACTGAAACATGTAGTTCCTGTTCGTTTCTAGCAGTTGGAGCTTTTAAAGCCGCTTCAACTAAAGTCTTAACTGTTGCTTCATCAAGAGCTCTATCTTCGTAACCACGAATTGAGCTGCGAGTGCTAATTACTTCTAATACATTTGCCATTTTATTTATTTCCTTTCATTTTATACAATGTTATTTTATCACTAAACAAACTCTTTTTCTTAATTATCGCCTATTATCCATAAGAAAAGGGACACTTAAGTCCCTTAGATCTCATTAATAACCTACATAGTAGTAGTTAGGATAATAGAATCCATAGATTTCAGATGGATTTACAACACAAGGTGCTCTCCAGCCTCTATTTGCACAAGCTGCAGAAATATTGCTTGGTAGGCCAAATGTATTGTCATATCTCATGAACATTGATAGGATGTCTGGAACAGATATCTCATCATCATTACCTAAATAATGAATCGCTAAATGTAGATGAGCTCCAGATGAGTTACCTGAATTACCTGTTGTACCAATCAACTGACCTTGTAAGATAGGTTCACCAATGCCAACATTAATTGAAGATAAATGGTCACACTGGAAGAAATAATACTTACCATTGATGTTACTTAAGTAGAAGACGAAGTTACCTCTACCCCAGTTACATGTATTACCCATATAACCACCATTTGCTGAACAACCTCTACCAACATCGACAACAACACCACTAGCTACGGCATATAAATTTGTACCTACGCTAACTGCTAAGTCGATAGCTGGATGATATCCGCCACCAGCATAATAGTATGCTCCAGTAGAAACAAAGAAATTTGTATTTCTAAAGAAGTGACCGAAACCTGCAGAAGGTTCAATTCTATTTAATGCTCTATTGATTTCCTCAATATTTGCCTGTAATACGCTATAGTCTTTTTCTAAAGCAGCCATCTGTTCATAGAATGCAGCCTCCTGGCGTTGGAATTCTTCCATTAACTCTTGAGCATATTCAACTAGATTTTCTAAACCTGTCTTTTTAGTTTCTAACTCTGTCTGCTGGACAAATAGTAAATCCTTCTGCTCTTGAAGTTCCTCAACATCAGCCTGAAGTAATTCACGCTCATGTTCCATCTCATCAATCTTGCCTAAATCATAGCCAGTGATTTCATTGATTGCGCTAATTCTACGCAATAAATCCACAAAGCTATCAGCTCCCATAATGAAACGGATATAGCTGTTTGTTCTAACATTTAACTGATTAGCAGCCATTCTATCCTTGATTTGGGTATTTAGTTGATCAATTTTCTCTTCTCTTTCCTGAATCTGAAGGTTTAAGGCTTCAATATTTTCGCCAATTAGTACGATAGATGCGTTGATCGCGTCAATCTGCTTTTCTAATATCATGATCTGGCTATTATATTCCGCAATCTTCTGACCTTGAGCGAAGATGTTATTCTTCATCTCATTTAGGTTAGCTTTTGCGTCATCTAACATTGCTTTTAAATCTTTCTGCTTACGCTCTTCATAGTTTCTAAACTCTCTACATGTAGTTTTTTCATCATCTGAAAGCTTTGATTTTGTAGAGCATAATTGGCAATAATAGTCATAATTATCCTCAAAATCAGCATCATCTGCTAATAATACAGAATCACTTGGAGTAAAGCTAGTGAAAGCTACGACAAGTAAAGCGGCTACTAAAAATAATTTTAGGAACCTTCTCATCGTTTCCACCTCAAATACTTGCTGGCTGCCATAAATGAACCAATCCAGCCAACTATTACACCCATAGCCACAATAATAGCTGATACATATAATGTGAATGGGAATACGTCAATTAACTTTAGGATACCAGATACTAGTTGGCCATCCATTGTTTCATATAAATACTTGTAACCAAAGATTGTTAAGCATACTGGGATGATAGATCCTAGAATACCGATAAATATACCTTCTAAAACTAAAGGAACACGGATATAGCTATTAGTTGCACCAACTAAACGCATAATACCGATTTCATCTTTTCTAGATTGAATAGTCAACTTGATAGTATTGTAGATTAAGAATACCGCAAGGAAAGTAAGTGCTGCTACAAGCACAAATCCTACCTCTCTTACACCATTTAATAAGATGATGAAATCTTCAATACTAGCTCCACCAAAGTCAACCTCAGCTATACCATCAATTGTCTCGATCTGTTCAGATACACTTGAAATAGTATAACCTTGAGTTACTGTAACAATAAATGCTGGCGAAAGAGGATTATCATCTCGATAAATCTCAAAGATTTTACCTGCCTCACCATACTTATCAATAAATAATGATAATTCATTATCTGGATTTGAATATTCAACTTCGCTTACTCCCGCAATACGCTTTACCTTAGCTTGTAAATTAGGAATAGCTGATTCATCTAAGTCCTTATCAATCTTAACTAAGATTTGGATTTCTTCTTCTACATCATAAGTAATCTGAGAAACGTTAAATACTAATAAAGATAAAACGCTGACGATTACTAAAGTGATTGTGATGGCATTAGCTGTTGAAGTAACCATTGCGAAATGGTGAGTAATACCCCACCAAGCTTCCTTAAAGGATCTACCAATTCTTCTAAACATGGTAATAACCTCCTTCTGGATTATCACTAACAACTACACCCTTATCTAAAGCGATAGTTCTCTTTTTAAAGCTATCAACTAATACATCATCATGAGTAACTACGATTACAGTAGTACCTTCCTTATTGATTTTATCTAATAAGTTGATAATTTCTTGTGAGTGTCTAGGGTCAAGGTTACCAGTAGGTTCGTCACAAATTAATAATGCTGGATTATTGGCGATAGCTCTACCAATAACAACTCTCTGCTGCTGTCCACCTGATAATTGAGTAGGATAGTTATTGAATTCCTTTGATAAGTCAATAATCTCTAAAACTTCCTTAACTCTGGCATTTACTTCCTTTTTAGGCTTATTAATAACCTCTAAAGCAAAGGCAATATTACCAGCGACAGTCTTCTTATCTAATAACTGATAATCCTGGAATACGACACCTATCTTACGACGATATAAAGGCACCTTTGAAAAGCGTAGTCTTCCTACATTTGTGCCATTTACCATTACAGTTCCTTTTGTTGGTACTTCTTCGCCATCTAAAAGTCTGATTAAAGTACTCTTACCTGAACCAGTCTCACCGATAACATAGACGAATTCGCCATCATTAATATCTAAAGATACGTTACTTAACGCATTAGTTCCATTTTTATATGTTTTGCTTACATTCTCAAGGTGTATCATATAGATCCTCCTTAACATATTTACTATATCATACTTTTAACGCATAAGATATGAAAAAATCACCCACTATTCAGCAAGTCGAATGACTTTTTTGTGAACACGAGTGAGTGATTTTACTTTATTTTTTACCAGCTACCACCTGATGAACCACCGAATCCACCACCTGAAGAGAAGCTAGAAGAACCACCAGAAGATGAAGATCCTCCAGAACTTGAAGTCTCAGGCATAGATACTAGTGAATGCTGTAATGTAGCCATATGAGATGTTAATGAGTGCATCATATAATATCTGTTATAATATGGATCATCATCAGGATATCTATTAGCAGTGCGATACCAATCACACTCTTCAGTCTTGATATTCTTGAAATGCTCATTCCATAAATCAGTTAAACCTAAAGCATAAGCGAACGGTAAGATATCATAGAAGTAGTATGGGTTATCATCAGTCAATTGCTTTAATCTTGTTGCATCACCTGCTACGATGAAATCTCTTAAGCCTAAAACTTTTCCTAACATTTCATTGCCGTAAGTAGTTCTCTTACGCATTACTGCCGCTAGTGATAATACTACTATTTCAAATAAGCTGATTGTGATAGGGTGAATAATCTTTACTTCAGAATTGAAAGATACCACAAACATTATCACAAAAGCGATTAATGCGAAAACAAACGCTAAAACTAAATATAATAGTTTCTTGCCTCTTCTCATTACATATATCTCTTTAACAAAGTTAGCTAAGATAAATGCACATCCAATTAATAACATAGCTTGAATACTACCAATTAATATTGAAATACCAATACTGTAGTTGTAGTAATAGCTAACTATCATTGAATAGAAACATACTGGAACAAACGCTAAGAAACAACATACATTCTGCACTGTTATACTCTTTTCAGTGGATAGTCTAGTTAAAGTTGTTTTATAGTAAGCAGATAATTCTCTTGATGCTTTATTAAATGTAGTATAGAAACTTTCTTTTAAAGAAGACATTCTTCTTTCCTTACGATCATTTCTGAACAAGCCATCAAATAAAGTCTTCTCATATAGTCTAGCTGTGCTATCTAGATCATTAATCTTTCTTAAAACTAAATCATCCTTTTCTTCTTCAATTTCAATATAACCTCTTCTACCCCAGTCTAAGATTAAAGAAGTTAAGTCTCTATCATCAACTGTTTCATTGATGATTACACCAACTTCAGCAGAGGTTACATTAGCTGGAAGATGATATTCATTCTCTTTTGTTACTGGATCATCCTTACCAAAGATTAAGAATAATACACCAACGATTAAACTAAAGATAAATCCAATCATTACACCTGTAATTGCAGGGATATTATTATCTGGGAAGACAAAATAGTTTTCTGGTAATACTACCTGGATTGATAAGCCTTGATTGTATTTGATTACATCGTGATATGAACCGATAATCTTATTACCTTCAACTTTTACTTCTAAGCCATTTTCACTACCAGCTCCATACATCATTCCACCAGGATAGCTAACTGCTATCTTACTAATATCAAAGTTCTTTGGCATTGTGATAGTGAAGTCGCATGAATCAGTATCAGTATCCCACCCATTAGTGATGATATTTAAGAATACCATCTGTAATCCTTCTAAATCTAAATCTCTTGTATGAATTACATAGCTCCACTTATATGTTTCATATTCCTTAGCGAAGTAATCAGCTGAACCAATCTTTATTTGTTTTGCGTAATCATTTGATTCTGTAGAATATGAATGATCAGAAAGAACTGTTAAATCTGATACAGGGAAATAATAATTCTTAATTAAATATGAGTCGTTCATTTCCCATTTCATCTTATAGTTTGTAGGAATATTAACGTAGATACCATGTCTTTGTGCAGTAAAATGTACAGACATAGTCTCTTCAACTTGGATGCTACCATCTTCATTTACCACAACATCAACGTTATGGCTTCTGATATCAAAAGCCTCCTTAGCGCTAATATCAATTGGCCTAATAAGGCCGACGCACACTAATAAAGCTAAAGCTAAAATCCAAAACTTTTTCATTTATAAGCTACCTCCTACTAAAACTCTTTACCAACAAGATCTTTAATCTGACCTGTAAATTCATGCTTAATTCCATTAATGTTTAAGAAATCCATTGGATGACATAATGTCTCCTTTTTATCTAGATGGATTTCTCCACTTTCATTTAATATTTCAGCTACAAATTGTGAACAGAAATATCTATGATCTCTTTTCTTATCTATCCCTACTCTTGCATATACTAAACCTAATGCTGAATACTTATATTCCTTATCATCGCTAAACATTGTATCAATTTTCTTTTGCATCCTATCAATAGCTTCATCGCTTACCTCTAAAGAATATACTCCTACAGGAATCTCCTCATTAAGTTTGTAGAATCCTTCATCTAAAGGCTCCTTTTTTAATCCAGCAGGCAACATAAATCTGGCGTAGTATCTGCCGAAAGAATACATTGGCTGTAAGGTATTAGAAAAACTAATAGAAGAGTGAGTGTATTCGACAGGCTCATCCCCTAGTTTGTCTATAGCTTTTGATACGATTGAATTTGATTTAGTTAAGATAATATAGACTTTTTTCATGTTTACTTCTTTTCAAACTTATAAATAGTTGTATGTTTTACCACCTTGTTAGGCTCAATGATTGAAGAAGGGAAATTATTATGATGAACATTATCAGGATAATATTGAGTTTCTAAAGCTACCGCTTCATAGCTTTTGTATACAGCGCCATTTTTCCCGCCCTCTTCATTTAGGAAATTGCCTGTATACATTTGAATGCCTGGCATATCAGTATAGATAGACATAATTGTCTCATCATTTCTTAATGCACCAGCAAATCTGATTGTTCCATCATAATCGTTTATACAATAATTATGATCATATCCATTACCATATACTAATGGTAAATAATCTGCTTTGATATCTTTTGATAACTTTTTAGCTACAGTAAAATCCATAGCTGTGTTTCTTATATCTAATAAGTTGCCATTTGGAATTAGATTACCATCTGTTTCAGTAACATAATCACAATTTAATACAACTTCATGATCTAATACTGTACCTTTATCATGGCCATTTAGATTGAAATATGAATGTTGAGTTGGATTGAATACTGTCTTAGCATCTGAAATACATCGATAGTCAATTACTAAAGCTGAATTTTCAACAGTAAAGCTAACAGTAAACACTCTATTTCCTGGGAAATAATCATCTTCATTTTTAGCGATCGTTTCCATAACAACCTTATTACTTTCAAAGGATTTTACTTCATATATTCTCTTATCACATAGTTTGTGTGAGTGAAGATTATTTCCATTATTATTGATGACAAGATTATACTTTTTACCATCAATTTCCAAATCACCTTTAGCGATTCTATTTCCATTAGGGAAAATAGTTGATCCTAAATGTGGTCCATTATCGAAGTATCTTGTAATATCTTCATAGCCTAAAACTACATCCTTACCATTAGGCAAGATAATGTTAGTGATATCAGCTCCATAATTAATAACTGATACCTTAATAGTTCCATCAGTAATTGTGTACTTGTATATATCTTTATTATCAATAGTAGTAGTTAGATATTTTCTTTCTTCCATCTTTAATCTCTTTAATATTTCTTCATCAGCTGGGCAGAAATCATAATCATCGATTTCATTTACAGTTATCCACTTTAAATCATTATGTTCTAATAGCTTTGGTGTACCTTGAGCTATTTTACAGTTAAACAGTGTTAAGTTTACTAGTAAATCAGGATATTGGTGAAGAACTTCCATATAGCTTTCAAAAACATCAACTTTTATATCAAGCTCTTCGACACATTCTCTAATTAGAGCATCCTTTTTTGATTCATTGGGTTCAACCTTTCCTCCAACGAATTCCCACAATAATCCTCTAGCTTTATTAGCTGGTCTTTGACAAACCATAAATTTATCTTTATCCCATATTAGAGCGGCTACTACTTCAGTGACCTTCATATTAACACCTTCTTCTTATTAATTATACTTCATTTCCCATAATATAGATAACCCCATAAGAAAAGAAGGCTAATTACTAACCTTCTTGATTTCCTATAATGTTGCGTATAATGCTTTATACTTCTTAGCTGAATTTTCCCAGCTAACATCTAATGCCATAGCTGAATCCTGTAAAGTCTTCCAATCAGCTTTGTTGTAATAATATACTTCAGTAGCTAATCTTAGTACATCTACTAATTCATTACCATTGAAGTTTCTGAATGAGAATCCTGTTCCTGACTTGTCATACTGGTTATAAGGTAATACTGTATCACCTAAGCCACCAGTTTCTCTAACAAGAGGTAATGTACCATATCTCATTGCGATTAATTGAGAAATTCCACATGGTTCAAATAATGAAGGCATTAGTAATAAATCTAATCCACCATAAATTGAATGTGATAATTCTTCATTATAACCACAATAGAATACAGCTCTATGAGGATAATCGTATTCAATCTGTCTGAAACGAGATTCAATATAGCTATCACCAGTACCTAAAATTACTAACTGGATATCTAATCCCATAATTCTATGCATCTGGTCGATTAATAATGATGCTCCCTTTTGCCATGTTAATCTTGATACCATACCAACAAGTAATACATCATCAGCTACTCTTAATCCAAGCTTTTCCTGTATTTCTCTCTTACAAACTTTCTTGTTTTCTCTATTTTCAGCATCGAATCTAGCAACTAAGCACTTGTCTGTTGCTGGATTCCAAGAGTTAACATCGATACCGTTAACGATACCAACTAAGTCTTCAACTCTTGTCTTTAATACTTCCTGCATATTTTCACCGAATTCATCAGTTAAGATTTCGCCAGCATATGTTTCAGATACTGTAGTAACCTTATCAGCAAACTTGATAGCAGCCTTCATATAGCTGATACCATCACCATTTCTGATGTCTCCGTTTTCATAATACATTCTATCTAAGTTGAAGTAACGTAGCATATCTGCTGGGTAATTACCCTGGAATAATAAGTTGTGAATAGTGAATACATGCTTAATATCGTTATTGTTGTATTCGCACTTGCATAATACTGGGATCATACCTGTATGCCAGTCATGAGAATGGATAACATTTACTTCAAATGGAAGATACTGCATCATTTCTAATACAGCCTTTGCGAGGAAAGCGAATCTTTCGCCATCATCAACATATCCATATAAATCATCGCGATAGAAATAGTTATCCTGTCTAATGAAATAGTAATCAACTCCTGTTGAAGCTACTGTGTGATATAAATCAGCATCAGTAGAGATTAATCCTGATTCAACATGATGTCTTGTTACATATTCCATTTCAGAACACTTATCAACAATCTTCTTGTACATTGGCATCATTACAGCTACTTGATGATCTTCATCATTTAAGCACTGTGGAAGAGAGCCAATAACGTCAGCTAGTCCGCCGCTCTTAACAAATGGTAAACCTTCACTCGCTGCAAATAAAATGCCTTTCATTAAATAGTATCCTTTCTTCTAACGTATAATACGTCATCTGCTGTTCCAACTAATTTGTTTACATGTTCTACATGAGCACCCTTATCAACTACTACGTAGTCAACTTCAGAGTTTTCACCAATTACTGCACCAGGTAATAAGATAGAGTTCTTAACAACTGCACCCTTCTTAATCTTAACACCACGTCCTACAACGCAGTTTTCAACTGTACCCTGGATAACACAACCATTAGCTACATAAGAGTTCTTAACAGAAGCTGTTGGAGCATAGAATGCTGGAGCACTGTCGCTAGTCTTAGTGTAGATTGGCCAATTTTTACCGAACATTGAGTATGCTACATCATATTCTAATACCTGCATATTGTTGTAGAAATATTCCTGTAATGAATTGATGCATCCTAAATATCCTTCATATCTGTAACCAACAACATTGTAGTAATTTACATAGTCAACAATGTAATCAGTTAAGCTGTAAATTGAAGAGATTGAGCTTGCTGTATCAACGATTTCAACAAACTTATCCTTAGTCATTACGTATGTTTCTAAAGAGATATACTTCTGACTAACTGCAGCTGCGTTAATCTTGAATTCAGTAATTCTGTTATCGCCTGCTAAGAAGTCACATTCAACACAGCCAACGAAATGCTTATCAGCATCTGTTACTTCCTTGAATACACAAGTGATATCAGCACCAGTTGCTGCATGCTGCTTAACTACATCACGATAATCAATCATATTGATCATGTAGCTTGGAGTAATAACAACATAATCTTCCTTGCATTCTAAGATTTCTTCCATGCTTTCTTCTAATAAAGCTACATCTGTTGAGTAAATCCTAGAGCTGCTTCTCTTTTCACTAGTTAAAATCTGTAATAATCCATGCTTTGGATTAATATCATATTGAGATCCATTACCGATATGCTCGATTAATGAACGATTCTTTTCCTTAGCTAAAATCTTAATCTGGTCAATTCCTGAATTAACCATGTTAGAAATAGTAAAGTCAACTACACGATATCTTCCTAAGAAAGACATTGCAGGTACTGTTCTGTATTCAGATAAGCCTTCTACATGAACGCGATCGTTTTCAAAGTTTACGATACCTAAAATTCCATTCATCTTAAGCTACCTCCTTTTCTGTAATTAAGCAAACCTTTTCAGGTGTACCAATTTCAGCGTTTTCCTTAACTGTTAAGCCTTCAGAAACGATACAATGAACAACCTTTGCACCCTTCTTGATAGTTACATTAGGCATGATTACTGAATCAACTACTTCAGCGCCTTCCTCAATTCTTACATCCTGGAATACAACTGATCCATTTACCTTACCATAAACTACACAGCCCTGGTTGATTAATGAACGAGTGATTTCAGCAGTATTACTAATATATTGTGGAGTAGTGATCTGGTCTTCAGTATAGATCTTCCAATTATCATCAGATAAATTTAATGGATTTTCTTCTACTAATAAGTCCATATTAGCTTCCCATAATGAATCGATAGTTCCAACGTCTTTCCAATAACCCTTGAATGGATAAGCGTAGATCTTCTTGCCTTCGTTTAGTAATGAAGGAATGATGTTCTTACCAAAGTCATTTGAAGTATCAGTCTTAGCTGCATCTTCGATTAAGGCTTTTCTTAATGTTGGATATGAGAAGATATAGATACCCATACTTGCTAAGTTGTTCTTAGGTACAGGTGGCTTTTCCTCGAATTCATAAATTGAATTGTCTGGATTAGTGTTCATGATACCAAAACGCTTAGCTTCTTCTAATGTAACAGTTAAACCAGCGATAGTAACATCAGCGCCCTTTTCCTTATGGAATGATAACATTTCATCATAGTCCATCTTATAGATGTGGTCACCAGATAAAATTAAAACGTATTCAGGATTGTACTGATCCATGAATTCAATGTTCTGATAAATTGCGTCTGCAGTACCCTTATATAAACCGAATCCTGTTTCCTTTTCTCTAGGAGATAGAACGAATGTACCAGCGTTTCTGCCAGATAATCCCCATGTAGATCCCTTAGATACATAAGAGCTTAATAAAATTGATTCATACTGTGTTAATACACCGACATAATTGATCTTTGAGTTTGCACAATTACTCAAAGGGAAGTCGATAATACGATACTTTCCTCCATAATAAACAGCTGGCTTAGCAGTCTTTGTTGTTAAATCGAATAATCTTGTTCCTCTACCACCAGCTAATATCATGGCTAACATTTCTGTTTTCATAAATTATCCCACCATTCTATTATTTCTACATTCTATGTAGTTCAATTAATTACTAACATTGTAACACATATTATTATGGTTGCGCTTTCAAATTTGTTACTTTTTAAACATTTCTCGCACTATAGAAATGAAATATAGCGAACCGGTAATAATCACTGTCTTATTAGTGTTTAAGGCATACTCAATAGCCTTATTGTAGTCACTAATAGCCTTTACATCGAACCCATACGCTAAGTTTTCTGCTGTTTCCTTACGAGCGTTTTCGAATTCAGTGACAATTACTTCACCTCTTTCAACAAGCATCGCTAGCATCTTCTTATATTCCTTATCTCTTAAGGCGCTAAATACGATGACATATTCCTTATCTAGAGCATCTAATGAAGCGCATAGTTTTTCTACACCATTATCATTATGAGCTCCATCAATAATTACTTCGGGATCTAAAGATACTCTTTCAAATCTTCCCGCCCATAAACATTGCAAGCCATTAAGAATATCTTCTTCACTTACCTTAACTAATTCCTTTTCATTTAGGTAATCGATTAGTTCAACAGCAGCGCTTGAATTTAAACATTGATATACCGCCTGATTTGGAATGCTTAAATGATGATTTTTATAGTCGTATTCGATATGATCAGTTACCACAACGTTTTTAGGCTCATCTGTCAAAATTAAATTGCCATGCTTTTCTTCTATTACCTTTTTAAACACATCAACTGCTTCACCCTTCTTTTCGAATGTAACAACAGTTAATCCTTCCTTGATAATACCAGCTTTTTCATAGGCAATCTTTTCGATTGTGTCACCTAATATTCTCATATGATCCATCTCAATATTAGTAATTACTGAACCAATTGGATCAATAATATTTGTGGCATCTAATCTTCCACCTAAACCTACTTCATAAACAACATAATCAACATTGTTATCTAAAAAGTAGTTGATTGAGATGATCATATCAATTTCAAACATTGATAAGTCATGTTCATCCCACTCTTCTTTGTATTTGTTACAAATATCGATGAAGTAGTTTTCATCAATATTTACATCATTAATTCTAATTCTATCTAAATGAGTAACTAAATGTGGTGAAGTGAAGCTACCTACCTTATAACCAGCAGCCTGTAAGATGCTACGGATATAATTGGTTGTTGACCCCTTACCATTAGTACCAGCTACATGAATACACTTTAACTTTCTTTGAGGATTGCCGATTAAATCGATATAACTGCGATAGTCTGAATACTCATGAAAGCTTTTTCTTCTATTCATCACCCAACTTAATGTTTCATCAATATTAGTAAACATCCTACATCCTCCAATCTATCTGGCTTAAGCCATTATTTTTCAAATACTCATTAGCCTTCTTAAAATGACCATTACCAAAGAAGCCACGATATGCGCTTAATGGTGATGGATGAGCGCTGGTCAAAACTAGATGTTTCTTGTTTTTTAGTAATGCCTTTTTACTTATGGCGTTAGATCCCCATAATAAGAATACGATAGGTTGATCCAAGCTATCTAAATATTCGATGACATGATCTGTAAAGATTTCCCAACCTCTTCCTTTATGAGAATTAGCTAACCCTTCTTGAACAGTTAATACCGTATTTAGTAACATTACTCCTTGACTTGCCCATCTTTCCAAGTAACCATTTTTGCTCATCTTAATTCCATATTCATCTTCAATTTCTTTATAAATATTAACCAAAGATGGTGGAAGCTTGACTCCTGGTTTTACCGCAAAGGCTAAACCACAAGCCTGGTTAACTTCATGATATGGGTCCTGACCTAAAATAAATACCTTAACCTTATCTACATCTGTGAACCTGAATCCATTAAAAACGTCTCTTTTTATTGGGAAGATTGTCTTATTTGCGTACTCTTCCTTCAAAAAAGAGGACAATTTTTTAAAATAATCCTGTTCAAACTCATTTTTTAAAAAACTATCCCAACTTTTATTTATCATTATTAATTACTTCCCAAAACTAATGTTTCCAAAGCTTTGACTGTTACGCTATCTTCAACTACTTCATTTTTCAAAGTACCCTTATCACATAAGATGACTTTTGAACCATCAAACTTATAAGTGTACTCATGAGTAGTTGCGTTAATTAAGATGGTTAAAGAATCTACCTTGTAGATAATAACACCATCTACTACTTCAGCATCAACTTTCCTAGCGTTAGAAATATGATACTTCTTCTTTAAATAGATAATACTAGCAGTATGCTCGATAACATCCTTATATCCTAATTTCATTTCATCAGTCAATTTATTGACCTCTTCTGGTCCATTATAAGTGTTATCTAGACCCCTTTTACTTAGACAGTATTCTTGTCCTGCATGGATAAATGATACTCCCTGAGCTAATAAAACGCAGTCTAAAATGACCTTTGTTCTATCGATTAACTGCTGTTTTGTTTCATTAATACAGCATGAACATAGCTTGTCGTAACAAGTCATATTGTCATGGCATTCTGCGTAGTTGATGCTTCTACTAGGATCACCACCAAAGCGATTTCCTAATAATACATCCTTAGCTTTACTAGCTAGCCAGCTATTACCACTGCCATAGCCAGTTGAAGTTGCACTGAATGTGCTTCCCTTAATTGTGTCCCTAAACTCATCGTTAAAGAAACCGATTTCTGGTAGCTTATCCATATTATCATAATGAGCTAGCTTTGACTTATCGCAACCAGCATTCATTACCCAACCTTCACCATATAACATTACATCTTCCTTGATGACCTTTAATGACTTTAATGCTTCATTGATTGTCTCTACATCAATAAAGCCCATTAAGTCAAAGCGGAATCCATCAATATCAAATTCATTAACATAATACTTTAATGTATCGATGATGAACTTTCTATGCATTGGTAAAGCACTATCGCACTCTGAACCACAGAATGTGCCTTCAGCTAATTGTCCCTTTTCATCATAACGATAATAGTAATAAGGAACGCACTTATTTAAGTTAGAGCGATAAGCATAATAATGATGATTGAATACGACATCAAGATTTACTCTAATGCCACGCTTATGTAAGTTGGTAACTAACTGCTTAAACTCATCTCTCACCTTTAATGGTTCAGCAGGATTAGAGCTATAGCTACCATCTAACACCTGATAATTTACTGGATCATAACCCCAGTTGTAATATAAATCCTTATGGTAGTCATTAACGCTACCAAAGTCATTTACTGGTAATAATTGAACATGAGTGATACCTAAATCCTCAATGTAATCAAGATCTTCACTCATTGCGACAAATGTACCATCGCTAGTTACATCTCTAACAGATAACTCATAAATGATACTATCGCGCTTATTTACCTTTGGTAGTTCAACCCTTTTTACAGGTGATAAAGCCACTACCACACTATCTTTACCATTAGCTGTCACTGCCTTAGAATATGGATCTGTTGTCTCAAAAGTTTCTCCATTAACGCTAACGATATAATGATATATACTACCAGTCAAATCACCAGAAAAAGCCAAGGCATATGTACCTTGTTCTTTTCTGTTCATTTTAAACACCTTATCATTGATGCATAATAAGACGCTACTTGCTGTAGGTGCCCACAACTTGAATGAAGTAATAGATGGACTAGCTACAGCTCCTAAGTCTTTACCGCCATAGTAGAATTCTTCGTTAAAACGATCACTCTTAACAATGAAACGATAAACTAAAGGAACTGTATAACCATTTACCATCATAACATCATATGGTTTAGATATTTCGATATCCCCATCATATGTTAGGTTATATTCAACCCTATCGGATTTTGAGTTAATTGAAACAACTTTTAGCTCAATAATTTCATCATTATAAACCAAATGAAACTTCTCGCTTACTCCATTGCATAATCTTTTGGATATAGTCACCTTTATTTGATTATAATCATCTAAATATGCTTGTGACAGATAACCATTCATAATTAAAATTTAATCTCCTCTAAATGCCAAATATCTCTGTTATATTCGCCAATTGTTCTATCAGATGAGAAGAATCCTGACTGAGCAATATTTGCTAAACACTTCTTAGTGAATTCTCTTCTATTTCTGTATAAATCATTAACCTGCTTTTGTGCATCCTTATAAGCATGGAAGTCAGCTAATAAGAAGAATTCGTCATTTCTATATAAGATTTCATCAAAGATACTTCTGAATTCATCTCTATTTTCAGCGAATGTTCCATCTACTAATGAATCCATAATGTTTCTGATTGTTTCATCATTTCTATAGATTTCCATTGCGTTATAGCCAGAATTCCTAAGCTGATTGATTTCTTCAACAGTCTTACCAAAGATTGCGATGTTATCATCTCCAACGTTTTCTCTAATTTCAACGTTAGCACCATCTAATGTACCTAATGTGATAGCACCATTCATCATTAACTTCATGTTACCAGTACCACTAGCTTCCTTACCAGCTGTAGAAATCTGTTCAGAAACATCTGCAGCGTTTAATAAAATTTCAGCTAAAGATACACGGTAGTTAGGTAAGAATACTACCTTAATAAACTTGTTAACCTGCGGATCGTTATTGATTACTCTACTTAATGTGTTGATTAACTGGATAACCTTCTTAGCGAATACATAGCTTGGTGCTGCCTTAGCACTAAACATAAATGTTGTTGGTACCATATCAAAATCAGGATTGTTCTTGATCTGCTGGTATAAGTAGATGATATGCATACAATTTAACATCTGTCTCTTATATGCATGTAATCTCTTAGCCTGTACGTCAAAGATGCTATCTGGATCAACATCAATATTCATAGTTCTCTTGATGTAATCTGCTAAGATAACCTTTCTTTCACGCTTAACAGCTTGGAACTTTTCGATTAATTCATCATCTTCGATATGTTCATTAAGCTTAGATAAATCTGTTAAATTTCTTGTAAAGCTATCACCGATAGTTTCCTTTAATAAAGAAGTTAACTGAGGGTTAGAATATAATAACCATCTTCTATGAGTGATACCGTTTGTCTTATTGTTGAACTTTTCTGGATATAAGCGATAGAAGTCCTTCATTACATCATCCTTTAAGATTTCAGTATGAATTCTAGCTACACCATTAATAGAGAATACAGTAGCGTCAGCCATATGTGACATATGAACCTGACCATCCTTGATGATAGCTACTCTATTAGCTAATTCATAATCGTTTGTCTTGCTTACTACTTCAGCTCTGAATCTGTTATCGATTTCCTTAATTAATAAGTATACTCTTGGTAAAAGCTTACTAATCATTCTTTCAGGCCACTTTTCTAAAGCTTCCTGCATGATTGTGTGGTTTGTATAAGCAACTGTATGCTGAACGATATCCCAAGCCTTATCCCAGCTGTATCCGTGCTCATCAAGCATAATTCTCATTAATTCTGGGATGATTAAAATTGGATGAGTATCATTTAACTGAATAACAACCTTATCAGCTAAGTTATCTAATGTGCCATACTTACGTAAATGTGCACCTAAAATAGACTGTAAACCAGCACTTACGAAGAAGTATTCCTGCTTAATTCTTAACATTCTTCCATCTTCAGTTGAGTCATCTGGATATACGTTCTGACAAATTCTATTTACATCTGTGATATATGGAATGAAATCCTGGCCAGCTGGGCTGTTTTCACTAGCTTCTGGCTTCCATAATCTTAATGTGTTTACACACTTATTGTTTGCACCGATTACTGGTACATCATATGGAACAGCCTTAACAACCTGAGCGTTAACATGCTTAACGTCCATGATGCCATCTTCTCTCCAATATGTTTCAACATTACCATAGAACTTAACTTCTACAGCATGTCTGATATTTCTTGTTTCCCATGGGTTACCATAATGTAACCAAATATCAGGTACTTCTACCTGCTTATCATTTTCAATTAACTGTTTGAATAAACCATATTCATAACGAATAGAGTTACCATGTCCAGGTAATCCTAATGTAGCTAATGAATCTAAGAAACATGCTGCAAGTCTACCTAAACCACCGTTACCTAAACCAGCATCTGTTTCTGTCTCTTCTAGCTCGTTCAAGTCAAATCCTAATTCTTCTAATCCTTCCTTAACGATATTGTAGATACCTAAATTTAACAAGTTGCTTGTTAATAATCTACCGATTAAGAATTCCATAGAGAAGTAGAATAACTGCTTCTGCTCATTCTTGTTTACTGAATCCTTTGATTCCTTCCAATTGATGTTTGCATAATCTCTAACCATTTCACCTAATGTAAGGTATCTTTCAGATGGATAAGACTTACTAACATCATGTCCATAAATCTCAACAATCTTTTCGCAGAAACGTGCCTTGAATTGTTCCTTTGTACTAAACATTTTTTCTTTCCCCTTCGCTTATCTAATCTTAGCTTCAAAAATAATACCAGAATATGGTGCTACTCTAATATTAATCTTGTATTTCATCTTATGAATGTTGCCTTTTCTAGCTACAACCTTTTTGAAGTTGCACATGTTGCATCCACCATAGATGTCTTTCTCTGAATTTAATATTTCAGTAAAATAGCCGTATGTTGGTACACCAATTTCGAAGTTTTCATATGAAACTGGCGACATATTAAGTACAGTTACATAGACATATTCATCATCGTAACGTACATAGCTATAAACTCTCTGCATCGCATTGTCTGCATCAATCCACTTATAGCCCTTTTGTTGATAATCATATTTATAGAAAGCAGGTTTGCTCTTATAAATATTATTTAGATCACGGCATAATCTTTTAAAGCTATCATGATTAGGATATTTCATCATAAACCAATCTAGCTCTTTATTTTCGTCAAACTCTCTAAATGAAGCAAATTCATTGCCCATAAAGCTTAGCTTCTTACCAGGATGAGTATATAAATATACCATCAGATTTCTACACTGTCTAAACTTGTCTTCATAGCTTCCCCACATCTTGTCTACTAGAGTAAGCTTTGAATGAACAACTTCATCATGTGAGAATGGAAGAATGAATCTTTCATTATAGAAATACGCCATAGAGAAGTTGATAAGATTGTGATTGAAGTGACGGAACTCTGGGTCCATATGATAATACTTTAATGTATCATTCATCCAGCCTAAATCCCACTTATAGTCAAAGCCTAATCCAGTCTTTGGATCAGCTGTAACTCCCTTATAATCACTGCTGTCTTCCGCAATTGTCATTACAGTTGGGAACTTCTCGTGAATATGATAGTTGAAGCGTTTAATAAAACTGATTGCGTTCTCATTTACTCCTAAAGCCTTATTGCCATGGTAGTAGATAAGATTGCTGACAGCATCAACTCTTAAACCATCAATATGGTACTTATCAAGCCATAAACAGCTTGAGCTAAGTAAGAATGACTTAACTATATTTTTACCAAAATCGAAATAATATGTTCCCCATTCACTTTCAATATCAGATTCATATAGCTTAGTACCATCAAATCTTCCTAAGCCAAATGTATCCTTTAAGAAATGAACTAGAACTATATCCATAATGACACCGATACCGTTATTATGGCAGGCGTCAATGAACATCATTAATTGATATGGTGAACCATATCTTGATGTGATACTGAAGTAACCATATTGTTGGTATCCCCAAGATGCATCAAGAGAGTGTTCGTTTAATGGTAGTAATTCAATGTGAGTATATCCCATCTCTTTTACATATGGGATTAGCTCATCGATCATTTCATAATAAGTAAACCATTTACCTTCCTTATTATGTTTAAAGCCACCTAAATGTGCTTCATAAATGTTAAGTGGTTTATCAAGATTTCTTGTTCTCTCCCTCATCCACTTTTCATCAGTCCACTTATAATCTAAAGAGACTACTCTACTAGCAAAACCAGGTCTAAGCTCATTGTAGAATCCATAAGGGTCAGCTTTTTCTACTAACTTTCCTTTAGAATCCTCTACCACATATTTATATGTAGCATACTCTTTTACTCCCTTAACCTTAGTTTCCCAGAAGCCTAATGTAGACTTCATCATAAAGTTTGCAGTCTTACTCCAGTTATTAAATTCTCCAGACAGCCTAACGCTTTTAGCGTTTGGAGCATAAACTCGGAATATAACGCCATCTTCAACTGGATGGGCACCAAAAATCTCATAGCCGTTTAAGCTATATCCATCATAAAAACTTTGAAGATCGTTTAAATTCATCAGTAAAGTCCTCCATTGTCTATTGTATATCAAAGAAAGATTTTATACAAAGAAAATCGCAAAAAGTATGTATTACAACACTACTTTTTGCGATCAGTATTTTTGTAAAGCGTTTCCAAAATAATCAATTGAAAACTATCGGTCTTATTTATTGTTAGCACTCACCTTTTTGTAGGCATATATAAAGATACTTACAGCCATAATAGTCAGGTAAACACTTAAAAGTGGATACAATAGCATAGAGTTACTAAAGCGATATCCATAATCAACTATCATTTCCTTAATCATCACAACTAGTAATATGACAAGTACAATTACATCATAATACTTTGGAATTTTAGCTACTAGTATATAAATGAAATTAGCAAACACAAAAGCCGTGATTAGTTTGATAGTCATGTCAGTAGCAGTATCTAATATAGAATCAGGTAATAATTCTAATGGAATCACTGTCGTAATTAACAATGGGGTAACTTGCGCACCAACAAAGAAGGCTCCTAACCATTTATTAATCTCTTGTTTTTCAGATGACAATATAAATGAGCAACCTACTACCGATAGAATAGGATAATATCCTTTAAAGCATTGACAAAAAAAGCCAAGTGTATTATCAATCTTTACACTGTACTCATCAATAATATGCCATCCATTATTTGCTGACAAAAATTCCATACCCATAAACAGGCCCAATAGCAGAAATGGTAGCATATATTTATATCCACGAATATCATTATCACTGTACATTCTATCTTCTTTCATCTACATCTCCTTAATACTAATCTCATTATATGTTGGATTAAATATTTTTGCGAGTTTTTTTAAAAAAAAGATGTTCAACGCATATTGAACATCTTATCATTTATCTTAAATGAGCTTTCTTTGGCCATTTAGCAAACATGTAATAGAACAACGCTAATAAGCCAGCAGTTGTATAACCGATAACTCCAGAGAAGTAGATAATCTTAATATCATTGATCATTTTTAAGCCAAAGAATACGAAGCAATATCTAGCTAAACATTGAGTCAGGATACCATTGATCATTGGAATTCTAACATTTCCTGCTGCCCTGAAAGCACCATGGAATGTATGTGACCATCCAACAAAGATATAGCTGAATACCATAATTCTAGTCATTGTTACACCATGTCTAACAATTTCTGGATCCTTATTGATCATCATAACTAATGGTGGTGCTGCAACGAAGATTAATGAGCAACCAAGTACACCGATAATAGTAACTAATAATAAGCTCTTCATTAATATATCCTTAGCTCTATCGTATAGCTTAGCACCATAACATTGAGACACCATGTTTGTTGTTACACTTGAAAATGCCATCAAAGGAATTTGGGCAAAGTTAGCGATTTTTTCCGCCGCACCAATACCAGAAATAGCTTCATTAGGGAATAAGTTGATGTATGATTGAATCATCATACTGCTTAAAGCAATACACATATTACCGATACCAGCAGGAATACCCAAAGCACAAACTCTCTTTACCATTCCAAAGTCAAACTCCATGTGGAAGACATCAAATTCTACAACATTCTTCATCTTCATCAACAATCTAACAACGAATATATCAACAATTAATTGAGAAATAATTGTAGCTAAAGCTGTTGCGTATGCACCTAGATGCATAACTCTAACAAATAAGACACCTAATGTCATATTGATAGCACAAGATAATATTAAGTAGTATAGAGGATGCTTAGCATCACCAAAGCTTCTTAAAATATAGAATACTACCTGGTATGTTAATACAGCTGCATGTCCTAAACTGTAAACTCTTAAATATACTAAGGCTGTTGGATAGATATCTGGCTGAATATTAGTAACACCCATTAAAAATGGTATTAATAATTCTGAAATTATAGTTAATAATAAACCTCCACCAATAGAGAACATGATACAACTATCTACTGAGATTTTTAATTTTTTCTTATCACCGCTACCAAAGCAATTTCCTACAACTACACCTGCTCCAGCTGCAATACCAGAAAACATAAATCCATAGATATTACAAATTGAGTTGCAGGCGCTTACTGCACTTAAGGCTAACTTGCTTACGTAGTTACCAACAATAACGGTGTTTGTTAAATGATAAACAGAATTAAATACGTTGGCTAAAATAATAGGCCATACAAATGTGATGATTTGTTTCCAAACATTTCCTTCTGTAAAGGTTATATTATCTTTACTCATATTCTATTCCCCTTTTTCTTAATACTAATTCTATCACTTATACAAATTATTTACTTAAATTTAACACTCAATAAAATACATTTTTACAAGAGAAAAGGCTCCACCATTTCTGGCAGAGCCTCATAAATTGTGCATGTCATCCTTCGGCAATCCGCGCCTCCAGAATATATTCTTTCAGTTTTCCCGACCTTACGGCCAGTTCAGTTTTTCAGTTTTTAGCACTTCTCTTTACCACAGCTCAGATTACTCCAAACTGCTGCTGTTTCCCCAGTTCGCCTTTCAGCTCACCAAGGCTTCCATGCTCAGTCCAAACAACCTCGCACTTCGCACTTACCTCCAAGGCTAACGCCCCTTCAGCCGTCCCTTTCTTCCACCATTTTGCGACGATGAACCGCAGTAGCAAGCTCTCGCTTACCACAGGAACTGAGCAACTCTTTCAAGCCACCTACTAGCCTTTCGACCAGCTTCCCTAGCTACTCGCCTTATTTCATGCTTCTCACCAGATCTTCAACTCTCATCCAGGTTCTCCCTGAACTTCGTCTGACGACTATTGCTTTCGTTACCTACTTGCCGAAGCGAACCTAACTCGTCTCGCTCCCTGAGCCACCCTTTCGAGCAACCCATCACCTGTTTCCTCAAGGCTCTCACCCTGCCTCCCCAGGCAACGCCCTAGCCAATCCTTGACTAAGCCTACGACCCATTGCAGACCGTTTCCCTTGGGCCATCCAACCTTACGGCTACCAAGCCCGTGCCCTTACTATCCACCAGCAATCTTGCGACCAACCAACAAAATTCTAGGCACCTTCACCAACGCTTTCGCGCCTTCTCAACTGGCCTTTCGACCGGCCGAGACAATATATTACCACGGCTATATATATGTGTCAACAACTTTTTTATATTTTTCAAAAAATTTTTTATAATTATTTTTCTTTCTTTTTAAATAGGTATTCGTCAACCTTCTTAACAATTACTTCAGGTATTTCTCTTTCAACTGGGAAACAATATGAATTAACTACTCTTTCAGTAAATGTTTTAACAAACTCTGTTGTCTTTAATAGGTTTAAGCTATCCATGAAGAAGAATTGATCATATCTATCATGGATGTAGGCCATTCCATTACCACCGAATCTGGCAAAGCTTACAGCAGGAATTCCCTTATCAGCAAATGGGATGCAATCTGATGAATAGATATCATGTTTTACAGTAATCTGGAAACCAACTTCCTTTGAAAGATAATTTATGTAGTGCATTAATCCTTCAGGTCCTGTTACCATAGCTATATCATTTCCTAGTACTGGTCCAGCTACATCGACATTTATATTGAAGATAATCTTTTCTAATTCTGATTCGTGTTTTGCTACATAGTCTTTAGAACCTAGTAGTCCTCTCTCTTCAGAGCCACACCAGATGAAACGTAATGTTCTATCGGGTTTATTTTCTATAAAGTAATTATATAATTCTGTTAAGATTACACTTCCTGCTCCATTATCGTAAACACCTTTTGAATATTCTACAGAATCAAAATGAGCTGTTAATGTGATTACTTCTTCAGGATACTTTTCCCCTTTAATATCGCTTATGACGTTGCAAGAGTTGATCTTATAAGTATCCTGTTTTGTCTTAATTGTCACTTTCTCAGGGTTTTCTAAAACTAACGCCATAGCATCTTCAATCTTCATATTAACCCCAGGAATATTACCCTTTTCTCTTAATATTCCTCTTAATTCACGATGTGATAGGTCGTTTTTATCATTTAATTGTCCATTGAATGTGATAAAGCCTTTAGCTCCAGCTTTAATAAGCTTTTCAAACATCTTTACCCCTAAACCATTAACCATAACTATCTTGTCTTTACAATTTTGTAAGCCAACCGCGTTATCACTATTTAGATAATAGAACTCCGCTGTAATACCTTCTTCAGGAGTGTTTGCACATTGATAGAAAGTTGAAACCTCATATGACTTCTTATCTGTTGTTAATTCACTAACTGTAACATCTTGCCAATCTACTTCAAACTCTTCAATTACTGCTTTTCCACCAGCTTTTTCAACAGCCTGTTTTAGGCTATTTGCAGCTTGTCTTTCTTGAGGGCTACCACTGATTCTTGTATATCCAATCTCTTCTAACAATGCCCACTGTCTTTTGCTATCAATCATTATTTACTACCTATTTCTTTCTAATATTGCCATTAAGGCATAAAAAAGGAAGATTTACATCTTCCTATTCGTTTTCAACTAAATTAACCGATAACCTTCTGAGCCTTTAAAGTTTCAACGATTGTGTTTACTGCTTCTTCTTCACCTTCACCATCACAGCAGATTGCGATTTCAGACTGTGTAGGAATACCTAAAGACATAACACCCATGATTGACTTCATATCAACTGTACGTCCCTTGAAAGAAACTGAAACTTTGCACTTGCACTTGCTAGCTGCGTTAACTGCTACTGTAGCAGGACGAGCATGTAATCCAACTGGATCGATAACTAAAACTTTTACTTCTGTCATATTATTAAATCTCCTTTTTCCATATTTTTCTACCATCATTTTATACTCTTTTGGTATCGTTTTCAATAAATGAACTATTAATTTTTACACCAATAACCCCTAATATTGACCCTATAATCACTTTTAATGTAGTTATTTAGATTTTTACTTATAAAATAGATGTTTTTTATAATAGTGCTGCCGATTTTCTTCGCTTATATATCAAAGCTAAAATAGATGACATAACAGCGAATAAGCCAATCACAAATAACGCTACATTTACATTGTAGCTATCTTCTAAAGCCCCTACTAGTAAAGGAGCAATCAAAGCACTACTTGATGAATATAAAGCTAACCCTACCTGCTGGCCGCTTGATCTGATATTTTCTGGCGTCTCTTCTAGTATCAGATATTTACTTGTAACAGTCATAACTGGATAAGTAATAAACTGTAAGATTGAAATCAAGAATATCTGAGTTAAAGTAGTTGATAAACCGTATAGTAAATATCTCAATCCATAAACTGATGCACATAATAACATCATATTACCTGATCCAATCTTGTCTAATAACTTCTTTCCTAAAAAGAATAAAGGAAGCTCAATCATAGCCGATAAAGACCAATAGAAGCTAACCTGTGATGGTTTAGCATGTAATAATTCCATCTTATCAACAATTGTATAATCTAATGATACCTGCATAATAAATGTACCAAGTAGCATCACACAAACTAGCATATACATAGGATTGGTAACTAACTTACCAATATCCTTAACATCCATCTTTTCACTAGAGTTTTTAACTGCATCTGGAATCAAGTAACAGATACCTAATGAGATTATTGTTGTTAAACCAAAGGCAATCGGTACTAATTGATAACCAAAAGTCTCAACAACTTTAGAGATTACTGCACTACCTACTGCCCAACCTACTGAACCAAAAGCTCTACAAAAACCATATGACTCATTACAATCGCTCTCTAAAATCCAACTATCAATTAATCCTTGCAGCATTCTCATAAAGCCAATATTACCAGCTACTGCTAACAAATGAATAATGACGTTTTGAGTTTTTGTAAGATATAAAATTAACACTATAACAATATAAAACGCCCAAACGAAATTAGCATATTTCTTAATAGCTTTGCTCTTGTCGCAAAAATATCCTAAGATAAACTGTCCAACAATACCACAAATAGCACCAACAGCGTACATTACACTTCTTAATGAAGCGCTATATCCTAAAGAAATAAGGAATGAAATCATCAGACAATAGCCTAACGCTAAACAAAACCATTCCATAAAGAACAACGCTGTAAACAATATCTTCTGTTTCTTCATAATTTATCACCGTTTGATATTGTACCATACTTTAATGAAATATATGTTATACTAGTTATATAAACAGAGGTGTTATTACATGGAAGAAGTAATTAGAATAACTGGAGGAAAACGTCTTAACGGAACTATTAGAGTATCTGGAGCTAAAAACGCTACAGTAGCTTTAATCCCAGCTAGTGTACTTGGCTATTCCAAGGTAACTATTGTTGGTATTCCAAATATCTCTGACGTTAAATCTCTAAAAGAAATCCTTGAATATATGAATGTTAAGATTACTACTCCTGCATTGGATGAATTAATTATTGATCCAAGCAACATGGTTAATAAACCACTAGTAATCGACGCAGTAAGCAAATTAAGAGCTTCATATTATTTCATGGGAGCTTTATTAGGAAAGTATAAAAAAGTAATTATCAGAATGCCTGGTGGATGTAACTTAGGCCCTAGACCTATCGACTTACATTTAAAGGGCTTCGCTGCACTAGGAGCAAATATCGACTATAAGGATGACAACTATATCCTAACTGCTGATAAATTAGTTGGAACAAGAATCTACTTAGACTTCGCTTCAGTAGGTGCTACTATTAATATCTTAATGGCTGCAGTATACGCTGAAGGTATTACAACTATTGAAAACGCAGCAAGAGAACCTGAAATTATCGACTGTATTACTTTATTAAAGACTATGGGTGCTAAGATTAGTGGTGGTGGAACTAGCACTATTACTATTGAAGGAGTAGAAAGACTAGAAGGATGCTTCCACGAAATCATCCCAGATAGAATCGAAGCAGGCACATACATTGTCATGGCAGCTGCTATGGCTGATCATGTAAGAATCGATAATGTTATTCCTCATCATTTAGAATCATTAATTTCTAAATTAAACCAGTGTGGAGTAAATATCGTTCCTAGCATCGATCATGTTGATGTATACAAAACAGGCAAGGAATTAGTAAGCACAAATATCAAGACAATGCCTTATCCAGGTTTTGCGACAGACTTACAAGCTCCTTTATCAACATTATTGACTCAAGCTAAAGGAAACTCAACAATAACTGAAACTATCTATCCTGAAAGATTCAAGCATTGTGAGCAGTTGAATTTAATGGGTGCAAACAACATCATTACTTCTCCAAAAGCTACAATCGTTGGTCCAACTAAACTGCATGGTACCGATGTCAAAGCTACAGATTTAAGATGTGGCGCTGCACTTGTTATAGCAGGATTAATAGCTGAAGGAACAACAACAATTCATGACATCTATCATATTGATAGAGGGTATGAAGATATCGTTAGTAAACTAAAAGCATTAGGTGCAGATATAAGAAGAGAAATTGTCGATTAATTTTAACTAATAAAATACACGTGAACCTAATTATGATCCACGTGTATTTTTTATTTTTTAGTTTGAGATTCAATAAATTCAGGATCTTTTACTAATGTGAAAATCCTATTTGCACTTTAAACTTATGCGTAGCATACAATAATAATGGAAAATTTAGTGGAACTGAAGAAGCATCTATAAAAGAACTCCTAAATTCAAATTGCTACGCTAAACCGAACTTAGGAAATAAATATATACACGAATATTCCAAAGCAGCTAAAAGCTTTGAAACTATCTATTTTAATGATTTTTTCAAATTAGAAGATAAAGATGCGGTATTCTTTTATGCAGGATTAAACCCTCTACCTCAAGGTTATTCTTGTGCAATTGTAAAAGATGTTAAGATGGAAGTTGGCTACATAATAAGAAATTCTCAATATAATAGACTGAAACCTTTCATAGAATATACTAAAAATTACATAAGTAATCTATTACAGAACAAATAATTATTATTAATAAATGTCGATATTTTCATTATAACAAAACACAATAAAGCCTATACTACTTGAGCTTAAGTAATATAGGCTTTTTTAGTTTACTCTACAACTTTTTGAGCAATAACAACATCCATACAATGATTGTGTGGAACCCCTGAACTATGACATTCAAAGATTGTTTCATCAACCTTTAATAGTTTCCAATCAGGATAGTATGCAAATAGCTCTCCTGTCTGCCACATCTTTTCTTCAATGTCCCAGTCTGGTGCTAATGGAATAAATGGCTTATCAACAAATACATTAAACCAATGAATACCATTAACATTTGTTGCTTCTTTAATCTTTTTGAAGAAGATATCTTTCTTATCATCAAACAAGTATTGTACTGTCCCTGTTGAATAGATGATATCGTACTTTTCAGTAAGATTTAAATCGTTGATATCAGCGATAAACGCATTGATTTCAACACCTTCCTTTTCAGCTAAGGCTTTAGTTTTTCTAATACCATTTTCTGTAATATCGAAAGCTGAAACACTGTATCCCTGTTTTGCCAAAAATACTGCATCCTTGCCTTCTCCACAACCGATATCTAAAACTTTAATATCCTTGCTAGGAGGAATAATCTTCATTAATTCATAGCATAATTCAGCTGGTTCAAATCCCCAGTAATACTCATCTGAATCATACCACTTCTCATACATTGTTCTAATAGACATAATTAATCAACGTACTTAGGAGCGCCATGTCTAGCTGACTTAACTGGAACTGCAGCCTTGAACTTAGCATATAATGGATGATAATCAGTCTTTAATGTCTGCTGTGCAAATTCAGCTAATAATGGAGCTACTGCTAAATATGCTAATGGTAAGATTTCTTCTGGTAATACTACATCAGTAGTGATTGCATCTTCACCATCTCTAGGATCATTAGTTACGATATATGTCTTATCTGAAACAAACTTACATGCCTGGTAAATTTCATGCATTCTATTTGTTGCAGCATCTTTTCTATTACTATCATAGATAATAGTTACGAAATCAGGATTGATTGGGTAACAAGGGCCGTGTAAGAATTCTTCTGTTTCATAAGCTGTAGCATGAATCTTAACAGTTTCTCCAATCTTTAATGCACCTTCAACACATGTAGCGAAGTTGCTTCCAGCACCTACTAACCATACATCCTTCATTGATAATAATTCCTTCTGATGGCTTTCGATGAACTTTAATGAAGAAGCCTGTAACTGCTTATGAGCATCCATAGCTAATACGATAGAATCCTTCCAGCACTTATTTTCTTCTGCACTCATTAAGCCCTTAGCTGTCTGTGCTTCGATACCAAATAACATTAAGTATTCAGCTAATGTGATAACACCCTTAGTTACATAACCAACTAATTCGATACCAACACCCCAGTCGCATACTAAATCACATTCATCTTTGAAATCTGATTCAACATTACCAGTGATACCAATCTTCTTTAAGCCCTTTTCCTTTAATACCTGGATAGCTTCTAATGAGTTAGTACTCTTACCAGACTGTGATACAACTAATACGAAATCATCTTCATCAACATTATTGTCATAATGAACGAATGTGAATGGTGATAATAACTTAACTTCCTTATTTAAAACCTTACGTAAGAAGTTTACAGCACATAAAGATCCATTATAGCTTGATCCTGATGCGATGATCACAACTCTCTTGAATTCCTTTTCTAAGTAAGCATCAACTAAAGACTTAGTTAATTCTTCGCTTCTCTTTACGTTAGCTAAAACTGCTTCAGGAGTTTCAACAACGTAAGTTTTCATAGTTAACTTCTTTTCTTCCATTTTATTATTTACCTCACTTGTTATTAATATTCTATCAAACTACTATAGCGCTTTCAATTGATATACAACAAATTGACACATTCAAAAAAGCCTTTATTTTCCTATATTTTTTGAATCTTTAATGCATCAAAAATAACGCAAAAATCGCTACTTTTTTATTGAATTAGCCATTTATCTATGATACTATAATCATGCACTTACTTTGGATTTACATTTAATCCAAGGCGGAAGGAGATCGAATATGAAGGAAAAGACACATCCAACAGTATTTGAAACAAAGGTTATCTGTGCTTCATGTGGTAACGAATTCATGACTCATTCAACTAAGAAGGAAATCAAGGTTGATACATGTTCTAATTGCCATCCATTCTACACAGGTAGACAGCGTTTCCAGGCTGCTGCAGGACGTATTGAACAGTTCAATAAGAAGTACGGCTTAAAGTAGTAGATTAGAGTGATTATGAAGAAGCTTCGCAAATGCGAAGCTTTTTTCTTTCAACCGTAGATTTACATAATTCTATCAATTAGAATATAGATAAGAAGGTATAAGTGTATGAATAATAAACCTATTAATATTATATTTGATGGCGATCCAGGCCATGATGATGCCTTAGCTATTCTTTTAGCTAGTGCTAGCGAAAAGATTAATATCCTAGCTATAACAGCAGTAAATGGTAACTGCTCAGTTGATAAAGCAGCTTATAACGCATTAAGAATTTGTGCATTGCTGAATATTAAAGCTCCTGTAGCTAAGGGACAAAATGGTCCTTTATATGTAAAGTCACTAGCTGCTCCTAGCAATATACATGGGGAAAGTGGACTAGATGGACCAGCTCTTCCAGAACCAGATAGAGAATTAGAGTCTATCAGCGCTATTGAACTAATGATTAAAACTTTAGAACAAACTGATGATCTGGTAACTATCGTAGCTACTGGACCATTAACTAATGTTGCAGCTTTACTATTAGTAAGGCCCGATTTAAAACCTAAAATTGAAAGAATCTCTATTATGGGTGGTGGAATTCTTTATGGTAACTGGACTCCTGCAGCAGAATTTAATATCTTAGTTGACCCTGAAGCTGCTGATATCGTCTTTACTAGCGGTATTCCAATCTATATGGCTCCATTAGATGTTACTGAAAAAGCGTTAATACTACCTCAAGATGTCGAAGAGATTAAAAGCTTAAACAATAAAGTATCTGATATAGTATGGCAATGGCTAGAATTCTTCTATCGCTTCCATAAATCAATTGGCTATCAAGGAGCACCAATGCATGACCCTTGTGCTGTAATGGTATTATTGCACCCTGAAATATTCCAGTTAGTTGATATGCATGTAGATATCGAAACTGAAGGAAAATATACTTATGGTGCAACTATCGGTGATATCAATCATATTACTGATAAACCTAATAACGCTACTGTTTTAATGAATTTAGATAGAGAAGCTTTTGTAAGATATTTAGTAGAAGCAGTTAGAAAGTTTGAGGATTAATTTATGAAGAATGTATTCTTATCTATAGATAATATTAATGATAATAAGGAACTATTATCATTATTAAATAACGATCCTGAAATTAATATAATTAGTGCTGAACAATTAGCTAGTTTAAAGGCTACTGTAATAGTAAATGGTCCATTAACCGAGCTTAATAATTTACTTCTTACTAATTGGAAATTAAGAAATAATATCGAGGAAATTTTATTTATTGGGGGAAGTGACAGGTATGGGGATGTTACTCCAGTAGCTGAAAAGAATATCTACGCAGATCCCAAAGCAGCACAAAGTGTTTTCTTATCAAATATCCAAATGGTAGTATTCCCATTAAACTTCACTAGAAACAAAACTAATAAATCTATATATCCATATTATTATATAAAGGATAATAGTAAATTTACTGTAGAACCTTGTGGCATATTTGTAGAAACTTCAGGAAAGTATTCAAAAGGCATGACAGTAACTGATATCTACTCAGATAAACAATTTGAAGATCAACATTGTTTGATGGTTCTAGATTGTTCCTTATAATCACAAAGACCAATAGCTTAAAACTATTGGTCTATTTTTTGTTATTCAAACTAATAAGTACTATTTCAGGATTATTAAATCCTCTTAATGGGAATAGACTATTTCCTAAACCTCGAGATATTAGCATATCCCTACCATTTAAACTGTGTACCCCTTCGCTATATTTCGGTAGTAGTAATTGTTGAGGGGCAAATAATCCCCCAATTAATGGTAGTCTAACTTGTCCACCATGAGCATGTCCTGTTAATACCAAATCAACGGGATAGCTAATATAGCTTTCAAAGAATTGTGGACGGTGTGATAGTAGAATAGTAAATCTCTCATCTTCATTTACTAGTGATTCTAAATTATTTATTAGATGCTCTTTTTGAACAGATTTATTTTTAAGAGAGCCAAACCCGACATCGTCAAAACCAATTAATCTAATATCATCATTAATGATTTCCTTATCATTTCTAATAAGATGAACTCCCAATTTTAATATCTCATCTTCATACTGTTTAGAATACTTTTTAGCTTCATGATTACCATAAACATAGTATACTGGACAAATCTCAACTAATTTACTAGCCAAGTATATTCCTCTTTCATATTTTGTTCTTCTTTTATCAATCAAGTCACCAGTAATCATAATATAATCAGGATTACACGCTTTAACCTTATTAATAAGGTTTATATTATCTTTACCAAACAAATCATTATGAACATCTGATAAATGAACTATTCTATAGTTATTCTTTAATTTTCCACTAGTAAAACCATATTCACTTATCCCTATATTCTTATTCTGATAAATAAAATAGCTCAATAAACATATAGCTAATATAACAATTAAAACAATTACTAATGGTTCCATAAATTACCCTCATCAATATTATAGCTTATTTGGAATTATTATTTGAATAATGTATAATTAGAGTGAGGTGTTTTTACTATGGACAAAATGTTAGCAAGATTAGAAACAATGTCTGCTCGTTATGACGAAATCAACGATATCTTAATTAATACACCATCATTCTCAGATGCTAGAGAATATGCTAAGTTAAGTAAAGAGCAGGCTTCACTTCAGGGAACTGTTGAAGTTTACCATGAATTAAAAGATGTTATGACACAAATTGAAGAAGCTAATTTGTTGTTAGATGATAAAGATTTAAGAGAAATGGCTGAAATGGAATTAGAAGAACTTAATCCAAGAAAGCAGGAATTGATCGATAGATTAGAAGTGTTATTAATCGAAAAAGATCCTAACGATGAATGCGACGCTATCTTTGAAATTAGAGGAGCTGCTGGTGGAGATGAAGGTAATATCTTCGCTGGCGACTTATATAGAATGTATGTTAAATACGCTGAAGGAAAGGGCTGGAAGGTTGAAACTATCGATGCTTCAGAATCAGAAGCTGGTGGATTCTCTCAGATTTCATTCATCGTAAGAGGTAATGAAGTTTATAAAGAATTAAAGTTTGAATCAGGTGCTCATAGAGTACAGCGTGTTCCTAAAACTGAATCACAAGGTAGAATTCAGACTTCTACTGCAACAGTATTAGTATTACCAGAAGTTGAAAATATTGATTACACTATCAATATGGAAGACTTAACATTTGAAACTCATAGAGCTTCAGGTGCTGGAGGACAGCATATCAACAAAACTGACTCAGCTGTAAGAATCACTCATATTCCTACAGGTATCACTGTAAACTGCCAGGATGGTAGAAGCCAGATCCAGAACCGTGAAACAGCATTAAGAATCGTTACTGCAAGAGTATATGACTACTACAAGCAGAAGGAAGAAGCTGAAAAGGGTGCTGAAAGAAGAAGTAAGATCGGTACAGGTGATAGAAGTGAAAAGATTAGAACTTACAACTATCCACAGAACCGTGTAACTGACCATAGAATTGGATTTACTTTACAGCAGCTTGATAGAGTTATGGAAGGTAAGCTTGATGATATTATCGCTGCATTATTAGATGCAGATCAGAAAGCTAGAATCGCTGGAGAACAATAGTCAGATGCCATCATATCGTAAGCTTTTACAACAAGCTATTAAAAAGTGTGAATTAAGCGGTGTCAGCGCTGATGCCCCTCAATTATTACTAACTGAGACATGCGGATTATCTAATACCGATTTATATGTGAAATATGATGAGGATGTTAATCCTGAATTTATTGAACAATTCAATAATGGTGTTGAAAGATTATGTAATGGAGAACCTTTACAGTATGTATTAGGATATTGGTGGTTCTGTGGCTACAAAATGGTTGT
Source organism: Erysipelotrichaceae bacterium (assembly GCA_045599505.1). Classification (GTDB taxonomy): domain Bacteria; phylum Bacillota_I; class Bacilli_A; order Erysipelotrichales; family Erysipelotrichaceae; genus UBA1783. The sequence goes on from JAZRWC010000067.1 coordinate 47,705, forward strand.
TAATGAAGGTGCATTAATTCCTCGTCCTGAAACAGAAGAGTTAGTTGGCAACGTATTAGCTGATTCTGATTATTACTTTGCCGATTTAGAAACAATCGAAATCGCAGATGTAGGAACAGGTTCAGGAGCTATCGCTATAGCTCTCAAAAATGAGGAACAGAAATTCCATATGACAGCTACTGATATTTCCTTTGAAGCATTAGACGTAGCTAAAGAAAACGCATCTATCAACAATTGTGAAATTGATTTCTTACAAGGAGACATGCTTCAACCACTTATCGATAAAGGAATTAAGCTAGATATCCTAGTAAGTAATCCTCCATATATCCCAGCTCACCAGCAAATGGAAAAAGCTGTTGTGGATTTTGAACCACATGTTGCCTTATTTGGTGGAGATGATGGATTATTCTTCTATCGTAAGATATTTGAAAAAGCCTATGAAGTTGTTAAAGAGCATTCATTTATGGCTTTTGAAATTGGATATGATGAAAAAGAAGCTATCACTAAACTAGTTGAACAATACTTCCCTAATGATAAATATGAAGTATTAAAAGACATCAATGGCAAGGATAGAATGTTATTCGTATATCATAATTTAGATTAGTTATTAAAATCATATGTTATCTATTTGGTTAGTTCCTTATAGTAATATATGATTTTTATTAAGGATAAAATCAATTATAATATTAGTAATTGGAGGTATTCTCTATGGGATTCAGATTTTATAAATCATTCAAAATAGCTAAAGGTTTAAAACTTAACATTTCTAAAAGTGGCCCTTCTTTAACAATTGGTAAGAGAGGATTAACATTTAATCTATCTAAAAGAGGAACATATATGACAGCTTCTTTACCAAAGACAGGCTTATCATATAGAACAAAAATTGGTGGCAAGAAAAAATCATCAACTAATACTAATCAAACTTTAACTGAACAATATTCATCATCAAAGAAATATTCAAAGATTCCTGAATATGAAGAAAATAAACAATTAGTTGAAGATTATTTAGAAAATGAAAACTTCATAGTCAACATGCATAACTACAGCCCTGATGTTGTTACACAAGAAGATTTCGTAAATCATTTATCAGAATTAGATAATGAAGAAATGGCAAATTCATTAGGAAGTTTAATCTCTGGTGATCAAGAAGTATTAACAGAAGTATTAGATAACTTCTTTAGCGATACTCAAATGCCTTATGAGATGAATGTTTCCTATAATCTAAGTGATGACTCATTATACTTAGATGTGGATTTACCTGAAGTAGAAGACTTCCCTAATAAATATCCAACATTAATGATGACTGGGGAAATACTAGATAAGGTTAAAAACGTTACAACTGTTAGAAGCCAATACGCTAATTCAGTAATAGCTTTGTCAATCTTTTTAGCAGCTAATATTTTCAACATTACTCCTTACATCAAACAGATTATCGTATCTGGATATACGCAAAAGAGAGATTCTGTCGGAGATATAAAGGATGTATATTTATATTCAGTTATCTATACTAGAGAACTATTTGAGGAAGCTAACTTTGAAGAACTTGGAAAGCCTTATGACTTTATGCTAAAGTTCAGAAATAGAATTAATCTATCCACTACTTCAACATTCAAAGAAATAGTTCCATTCCCAAATTTTCAATAATTAATTAAAGCCCTCACTTCAATCCAATGAAATGAGGGCTATTGTTTTATGATATTTCTATTATTCTATTCCTTAATTCTTCTTTAATGTCTTCAGCTACTTTATTATAAGGATACAATATTTCATATTCATTTAAAGAATACTCTTTCTTTCTTGAGAAAATAAAATTGGAACTGTTTCTAAATGAAATCAATACAAACGGATCTTTATCATCTACTAAATCCTTTAATCTTGTATCCAAAAAGCAGTATGTATATATTTGAGCTTTACTATATCTTTTTTCATCAAAAAAGATATACTTTACAGCCATCTTTGAATTTTGATTATTATATTCCATAATTCCAATTAATTGTCCATTACTATACAACAATCGAGTATAAGGATAATACGACATTATACTTATCATATTATTCTCTATTTGAACAGTATACTCTATAGGCTTGTTTTCTTTTCCAATTGTAATATTTGTTAAACCTGTTTTAGAGAAATCATTTTTCACAATTGCCAAACATATGTCATCATCAACCCCATTTTCATAACTTGCCCAATATACAGGAAGACTTTTACCATGAATCATATCAGCTAATGAAATATAGCTATCATCCACTTTGTCTATATGATATGGATTAAATCTATAAACTTCTTTTTCGCATTCATAAGCTGCAAATCCATTAAAATAACTTATACAATAATTTCCCCACCAGTTATTTAGGTTCTCATAATACTTAACAGAAAAAGTATGAACTACTAATTCATTGTTAATTATCACTTCACATTCGATTGGAAGCATTCCATTAACTGATTTTGTTTGATAGCCAATTTCAAACTCGTCACCATATTTGTCAAACCAAAATGCTGAGTTATCTAATATATTAGTCTCAATATACTCATGAAGTCTATTATGATAATATCCTGCATTTGCATTACTAATTCCATAAGTAAAGAAACTAATATATATTAGGCCTGCTAACAATATTATAATTGCCTTTTTCATTTTATCTTGCACCAACAATATTATAAGAATAACTTATAGCACCAATTAATGACCAAGCAGAATTATCAAATCTATTTCTTCCATTTAAATAACAAGAATTTGAGACCACTTCTGTTAGGATTTCTACCTTATCTTCCTTTGTTGGCTCATCCGCGAACACATTAAGTGGCACTATAAACATAAATAGTACAAGACAAATAGATAATATTTTTTTCATAAAGATTCCTCCTTATCTATTTAACAAATCAAATTGAATTGGTTGTAAAAATCTATCTTGAGCTTCTTGTCTGCTCTTGCAATGACCAAGTACCCACATAAGTTTAGTCACAATTGCTTCTGGAGTCATATCTCTAGCTTCAATAATACCTGGTAACTCCTTAGCTAAGCGTCCTACTTCATAGACGTTCATATCAGAACCTTCATGTTGCACTTGAGTAGAGAATACAACAAGCTTTCCTTCTTCAGACCATTTGGTAACTGAATGAAGTAGCTCTTTATCATTGTAATCTGGTAAACCACCAACTCCAAATCCTTCAATAATTAAGCCATCATATTTATCTCTAATAATATCTAATACTTCAGATCTAATACCTGGAATTAATCTTAGTACAAATATTCTAGGATTAATGTGACCATAGAATGTTGGTTCTTTTGTTGGTTTATGTGAAATAAAATTGATTAAATGCCTATCACTGAATACAGCTGTTTCTGGATAATCAATAGAATTGAATGCATTGAAACTCTTACTTCTAACCTTTCTTGCTCTTGTTGCTAAGATTGCTTTATTGTCAAAGACAATATGAACACCCCAAGCATCATTGCTTACTGCATATTTGAAAGCACATAATAGATTATTTCTTGCATCAGTATCCTTATTAGCGATTGATTTTTGTGAACCTGTAAAGACAATTGGAATTGGAAGATTCTGGATAAGATAACTAATGGCTGCTGCACTATAAGCCATAGTATCAGTACCATGAGTAATCACAATACCATTATATTTTGTATATCTTTCCTTAATAGTTTTAACGATTTCTAGCCAATTATCCGGCCCCATATTTGTAGAGTCAATATTAAATAGCTGAATCAAATCTACATCACAGATTTCTCTTAATTCTGGGACGTAATCAACAAGCTCACTGGATGTTAATGTTGGTTCTAATCCACCATATTCATTAATCTTACAAGCTATTGTTCCACCAGTGGAAATCATTAGTATTTTTTTCATAATTAATCCTCATTTTCTATCTATATTATCCATCTTTTGCACAAAGAAAAAAAGAAGCAAATCTTTTAGTTTGCTTCTTACTTGTGATATGCTTCGTTATTTAAAATCTTATATCCACGATAAATCTGCTCTAAAATTAGTAGTCTAGCAATATTATGTGGGAAAGTCATTTCAGAAAGCTTTAATAGATAATCAGCCCTATCTTTAACTTCTTGGCTTACCCCTAGTGATCCTCCAATCACAAATGTGATATTTGAAGAATGATATGTATTTATCTCTTCAATCTTCTTAGCGAACGCTACACTATCTAATTGTTTGCCTGTAAGTTCTAACAAGACTACATAACTATCCTTTTTAATAGCTTTTAGTATTTTCTGTCCTTCTAGTTGCTTGACTGTCTGTTCAGGTAATTTATCGTTTGGTTCATCCTGCAATTCAACTATCTCAATTTTAGTATATCCAGATATTCTCTTTTTATACTCATCGATAAGACTAGCAAGTGATATTTCTTTGATTTTACCAACAGCGATAATTGTTATCACTTAATGTTAGCTCCATCTTCTACTTCTGATAAGCTAACTACTTCTAACTTACCATTTTCGTCTTCTGCAGATAAGATCATACCTTGAGATTCAACACCTCTTAAAGTAACAGGCTTTAAGTTTGCGATGAAGGCAATCTTCTTACCAACTAACTGTTCTGGCTTATACCATTTAGCGATACCACTAACAATCTGTCTAGTGTCAGTTCCACACTTAATCTTAAATACTAACAACTTATCAGCCTTTGGATGCTTGTCACATTCTAAGACTGTACCAACTCTAATATCTAACTTAGCGAAATCATCGATAGATACTTCATCCTTGTATTCCATCTTCTTTACAACTGGCTTTTTGCTTTCTAAGTATTCATTGATTTCTACTAACTTCTTAGCAGCATCAATTCTTGCGAATAATACTGTTGGAGTTTCAGTAACCTTATTATTAGTTTCGTAGTTACCCCAAGTTAATACTGAGTCATATGAAGTTGCCTTTGTATTGATCTGTGAATATACATTCTGTGCTGTTTCAGGCATGAATGGTTCCATTAATACTGTCGCAATTCTGATACCTTCAAATAAGTTATATAAAACTGTATTTAATCTTGGATTATTAGCTTCATCCTTAGCTAATGACCATGGAGTAGTTTCATCAATGTACTTGTTACATCTTCTTAATAAATCTAAGATAGCTTCAATAGCGTCAGCTACTCTTAAATCATCCATCTTCTTATCTACCTTCTTAACAGTATCTAAGGCGAATGTTACTAATTCATCATCTAATGGTTCCTTACAAGTAGGTTCTGTTAATGTACCACCGAAATACTTATTAGTCATTGCGATAGTTCTATTTACTAAGTTACCATATACGTTAGCTAAGTCAGAGTTAATTCTTTCAATAACTAAGTCCCAAGTAATTGAACCATCCTGAGAAAATGGCATTTCATGTAATGCGAAATATCTAACAGCGTCAACACCAAAATACTTTACTAAGTCATCAGCGTAGATTGCGTTACCTCTTGATTTAGAAATCTTATCTTCGCCAACTAGCATCCAAGGATGACCGAATACCTGCTTAGGTAAAGGTTCACCTAAAGCTAATAACATGATTGGCCAATAAATAGTATGGAATCTGATGATATCCTTACCGATTAAGTGTAAATCTGCTGGCCAGTACTTATTGTACATTTCATCATGATTGCCATCACAATCATATCCAATACCAGTGATATAGTTGCTTAATGCATCAATCCAAACATAAACAACATGCTTGTCATCGAAATCTACAGGTACGCCCCACTTAAATGAAGTTCTTGATACACATAAATCCTGTAAACCTGGCTATAAGAAGTTATTAATCATTTCATTCTTTCTGCTTTCAGGCTGAATGAATTCTGGATGATCTTCGATATAGCCCATTAATTCGTCAGCATACTTGCTCATCTTGAAGAAATATGATTCTTCCTTTTCCTTATGAACAGGTCTACCACAGTCTGGACAATTTCCATCGACTAATTGAGCTTCTGTCCAGAATGATTCACATGGAGTACAATACCAGCCTTCGTATTCACTCTTATAAATATCTCCTTGGTTATAAAGCTTCTTGAAAATCTTCTGAACCTGCTTTTCATGATATTCATCAGTAGTTCTAATGAACTTATCATAAGAAGTGTTCATTAAATCCCAGATTTCTTTAATTGTTCCTGCTTTTTCATCTACATACTGCTTAGGAGTCATTCCAACTTCCTTAGCCTTTTCTTCAATCTTCTGACCATGTTCATCAGAGCCAGTCTGGAAGAATACATCATATCCTACCATTCTCTTGTATCTAGCGATACTATCAGCCATGATAATTTCATAAGTGTTACCAATATGTGGCTTTGCACTTGCATAGGCAATTGCGGTTGTAATGTAATACTTTCCTTTATTTTCCATCTTTTTTACCTCCTAAAAAATAAAAAGGCACCATATTTAAGGACGTCTTAAACGTGGTACCACCTTAGTTACTTCTCAATACGTTAACGCCGTCATACGTTCTTATCTACATATCGATAAGACTGCTCCAAGACCATGTTCTCAATATACCTCGAATATTTTTCACCAGACAATATCTCTCTTGATTTGCTAATATATTGATACTCTTCTTTTCATCGCTTTACTACTAAAGTATAAATGAACTCTCTTATTTTGTCATTATATATTTTAATAATCTAGTTTACCTACTATTTTGTTATGCTATAATACTCAAGCAAACATCTTATAAAGAGCGCAGGAGGGACTAGCCCATCGATCGTGCACCAACCTATTTAGTTAGGTGGTAAAGCTAGTATGATAAGATAACTTTTACTAGATCACCCAAGGTAAAGTTATCTTGGGTGTTTTTTTGACTTGTTCAATAAGGAGGTAGTAAAAGTATGATTGAAAAAGTTAATCCATGCCATCCAGATAAGGTGGCAGATAGAATTGCTGGAGCTATCGTTGATTTAGCTTATACAAAAAGTGCTAATCCAAAGGTAGCAGTAGAAGTATTATTAGGACATGAAAATTGTCATATTATCGCTGAAACAAGCGAAGAATTCTCTTATGATGAAGTTAAAAGTTTAGTTACTAGAATTACCGGAGAAGTAAATTTAGATTTACAGGTGGTTAAGCAGGATGAACATTTAGCAGGTAATCAATCTGAAAAAATCAGATGTGGTGATAATGGTATCTTTAAGGGAACTGTTTTAACAGAAGAACAGAAGAAGATTTCTTTAGTAGCTAGAGATATTTATAAAAACTTCCCAACTGATGGTAAGTACATTGTTGATAATGATCGTATTATTGTTTGCCAATCAAATGGTTCAACTGAAGACATCGCTAAAGTTGAAAGTTTAAAAGATTTCAAAACTGTAATCATCAACCCATTAGGTGATTGGACTGGTGGTATCAATGTTGACTCTGGTGCAACTAATAGAAAGTTAGGGTCTGACATGGCTGATTCAGTTACTGGTGGAGGTCTTCATGGAAAAGACTTATCTAAGGCTGATGTTTCTGTTAACATCTACGCTTTCTTAAAAGCACAAGAAACTAATCAGACAGTTTCAATCTGTTGTGCTATTGGTGATGATACAATTGATGGAAAGCCATATGAAGAAATCGTTGAAGTAGCTAGAGAATTTATTAACTCATTAGGTGGATTTGAAAAGTTCGCTGAATGGGGCTTGTATTAAAAAATGACCCTCTTATCAAATATAGATAAGAGGGTTTATTTGTTAATGAAATAATAAACTGCAGAATTCGTTAAATAATGTAATATCAGCTTCCATAGAGAATACGATATACCATCCTTCTTCCCTAACAAATGATTCTACATGACCATTAGGTAAATTGAATTCCATACTATTTTCCTTATCGCTACCAGTCAATATTTCAAATTGTTTATCACAATAATAGAAAGTATAATTCTCATAATTATCTAAGCAAGTAACTGTCATATCTTGAGTATTATTAGTTAATATCTCAGAAAGAGAATATTGATCTAGATCATATAATATATATTCATCTTTTTCATTATCCATATCCTTCATAGGATAAATCTCTGCTGGTAAATTATAACTATTGATTGGTTCTACTTCCTTAGGTGCCACCTTATTTAACGTAATAGGATTCACAAATATAGCTAACACTAATACAGCAACTAATGATGAGCCCGTCATTAGTGCTCTTCTTTTTTGTTTATTATACTTATCCCTTCTACTAAGAAGGTTATTAATCATTTCTTTATCACTTTTCATCATCTATCTTCTCCAATTGTTGTTTAAGAGCTCTTTTTCCTCTATATAATAACGTCTCTATCTGACGCTTATCCTTTTTTAATATCCTTGATATTTCTTCATTTGAGAAATCATCAAAATACTTTAACTGTATAGCTTGACGATAATCCTCCTTAATGGAATCTAACGCCAGATACAATTGATAGTAATCTTCTTTCAAGTTATCCTTATAATATTTTCTTTCTTCCTCTTTAGAGAATTCATCAATATTAAATTCAGTCTTCTTTCTTCTTAGATAGTCTAAGGCTATATTTCTAGCGATAGTATATAACCATGTCTTGAAGGAATATTTAGGTATAAAAATTGGCTTTTTCACCATTATCTTAAAGAAGGTATCTTCACACAAATCTTCAGCAGTATGGATATCGTTAACATAGCTATTAATATATATTATTAGACCGGTCCTATAGCTACTAACAATCTCAACTAATCCATCATCATTACCTGACAAATACTTTTTATAGCTTGCATCCCCTTTGTCCATGTGATTTCCTCCTTTCACTTATTCAACGCTATTATATTATCAAATCTCATCTATTAACCAAAAACTATTAAAATTATTGAATAAAAGATATGATATAATAAATTAGTGAGGAATTTGTTATGAAAAAAGGATTGTTTCTAACTATTGAAGGTTGTGATGGTTCAGGCAAAACTACTGCCTGCAACAAAGTCATTGAAATGTTAACTAAAGAAGGTTATGAAGTAGTATATACAAGAGAACCAGGTGGAAGTGATATCGCCGAGCAGATTAGAAATGTTATTTTAGATATTAATAACACTGCTATGAACGATAGAACTGAAGCTTTGTTATATGCTGCAAGCAGAAGACAACATTTAGTAGAAAAGGTTATGCCTGCTTTAGAAGCTGGAAAAATCGTTATCTGCGATAGATTCGTTGATTCATCTTTAGTTTACCAGGGATATGCTAGAAAAATCGGTGTTGATGAAGTCATGGAAATCAATAAGTTCGCTATTGGTGATTGCATGCCTGATTTAACATTATATTACGCTATCGACTATAGAACTGGATTAAAGAGAATTGCCAGTAGAAAGAATTTAGATAGATTGGATGTAGAAAGCGAAAACTTCCATAAGATGGTTCAAGAAGGATACGAATTAATCGTTAAGAAATATCCTGAAAGAATCAAGGTTGTAGATGCTGAAAAAGATCCAGAAACAGTCGCATTACAAACTTACAAAATTATAAAAGCAAAGGTAGAAGAAAATGTTTAAAGATGTCCTAAAGAAACAACAACCGGTTGTTTATAAGACTCTTTCTAATGCCTTGAAAAACAAACAACTATCTCATTGTTATATGTTTTCTGGCGATAAAGGAACTCTAAAAAAAGAGACAGCTATACTAATTGGTCAATCATTAGTATGCACTAATAAAACTAGTGAATTTGGTTGTGAACAATGCCTTGAATGCCAACGTATCGCAAATGGTAGTTATTTAGATTTTATAGATATTTCTTCAGAAAAGAACATTAAAGCTGAAGAGATTGAAGAACTACAGAATCAATTCAGAAAGACCGCTTTAGAAAGAAGCGGTAAAAAGATTTTCATTATTGAAAATTGTGATAACCTTACTATTTCCAGTGCTAATAAACTATTAAAGTTTATTGAAGAGCCAACAGATACTATTACTGGTATACTATTAACTTCTCAAATTGAAAGAGTGTTACCAACTATAATTTCCAGATGTCAGGTTATCAATTTTAAGCCTTTAGATAAATCAGCTTTCTATGATTATGCTAAAAAAGAGGGAATTGATGAATTAAGTTGTCACTTTATTTCCAATTTAGTTAATTCGACTAATGAAATTAGTCAGCTAAATTCAAAGTCAGCCTACAACGAAGCTATCAAGCTATTCTGCGAATTTGGATACAACTTCTTTAAGGAAAAAGCTTCTGGCTTCACTTACTTACAAAATGCATTATCAAAAAGCAAATCAAAGTCAAAATCTACAGATAACAGAGAAGTCATTAGTTATTTCCTGGATTTATGTTTAATCTTCTGTGATGACTATTCTACTAAGTACAGCTCAGATGATGAAACATATTCTAACTTATTAACTTCTGCCTTAGAAAAGAATTTCGATTTCGCTTCATTTATGAAAGCTACTATAGAAACTAAAGATGCCTTAAAAACTGGAGCTAATGGTCAATTGGTTATTGATCAATTGCTCTACAAACTATTGGAGGTATAACATGACAGACATGCAAAATCAAAGTCAGGATGTATCCTATAAATATTGTGTCGCTGTAAAGTTTAATGGTTCCAAAAAAGCCTACAACTTCGGTACTAATAGTGAAGACTTTAACTATGGAGACAAAGTAATTGTTGAAACAGTTAGAGGTTTAGAACTAGGCGAATTAATAAGTGATGTTAGAGATAGTTCGTTAAGCACTACATCATTATCTTTAAAGCCTATCTTAAGAAAAGCTACTTACGAAGACGAACAACAGCACAAACGTAATATTGATGACGTTCCTGAATTATTATCAAAATGTCAGGATTGTATCGATGCACTATCATTAGATATGCATTTAATCAGTGCTGAATATACATTAGATAGAACTAAAGTAATCTTCTCTTATGTTGCTGATGAGAGAGTTGACTTTAGAGAATTATTAAAATCACTAGCTGCAACATTCAAATGCCGCATTGAGTTAAGACAGATTGGTCCTAGAGATAAGGCTAAGATTGTTGGTGGATTAGGAAATTGCGGTATGGAAACTTGTTGCTCTAGATTCTTAGATGATTTTGATATCGTATCTATCAATATGGCTAAAAACCAATTATTAGCTTTAAATACAGCTAAGTTATCAGGACAATGTGGTAAGCTAATGTGCTGTTTAAAGTTTGAAGATGACACATACAAAGAACTAAGAAAAGGCTTACCTAAAATGAACGCAGCTGTTTATTATCAGAACGAAAGATATCGTGTTACAAGCATGAATATTTTAAATAACAGTGCTCATTTAGCTAACAAGGAAAGTGCTGTTGATATTTCTTTAGATGAGTTAAAGCTACTAGTTTCTGATAAAAAAGAGCCAACAAAAAGTGATACAAAGGGTTAATGAACACTGAAGTGAACCCAAAAGTTTGGACAAAGAATTTATTATGATAGGCTAGCCTATCATAATAAATTTCGCGCCAGATGGGAGGGTTCATTTTTATATGGCAAAACTAACAATAGAGGATAAAAAAGAAATTGTGAGGCTTAGACTAGAAGAAGGAATGTCTTATTTAGATTTATCTATAAGATTCGGAATTAGAAAGCATAACATAGTAATGCTTGTCAAAAAGTATAAATTACATGGGGAGAAGATATTTGAAAAATCACGTAGAACATTTACTCCAGAAATAAAGCTTGAAATAATCAACAGAGTTATGAATGGAGAATCTAAAACTTCTTTAGCTATAGAATATTTAATCACAGAAGCTATGATAATAGATTGGCTTAAAAGATACGAAGAAAATGGTTATAATGGTCTTAAGAATAAACCGAAAGGAAGACCATCAGCCATGAGAAAGAAAAAAGAAGAAATAGTATATGATGATCCAAAAGACAAGGAACTGGCTGTATTAAAACAGCGAAATCTTGAGCTTGAGGCAGAGGTAGAAGCACTAAAAAAATTGAGAGCCTTGGTTCTACAAAGGAACGCGCAACAACTAAAGAAAAAACAATAGTTGTAACAGAACTAAGGTCAAAATATGAACTGCGCATTCTTTTAAAGGTAGTTGGATTAAAGAAATCAACATATTACTACGCCCTAAAATCAATGAAAGAAGATAAAAACGCTGATATTAAGGAAATAATTAATCAGATATTCTATGAGAATTACTCAAGACAGGGTTACAGGCCAATAACACTTGAATTAAGAAACAGGGGTCTAGTTGTTAATCACAAGAAGGTAAAAAGACTAATGAAGCTTATGGGACTATATGCGGTATGTCCTAAAGCTAAATATAAGTCATATAAAGGTGATATGAATGGTACTGTAAAGAATCTTCTTCTTCTTGATAAAAAGGTTGATGAAGAAAACCATAAGACAACATATACTCAGAATTTCTCAACGACTACTGTAAACCAGAAATAGACTACAGATGTTAGCGAATTCCATATATCAGATGGTAAACTTTATCTTTCGCCAATACTTGATATGCACAATAATGAGATAGTGGGATTTGATATTTCAAAAACACCTGACTACTCACAGATCAAGCGAATGCTTGATATGGCTTTTTCAAAATATGAGGATCTTAAAGGTCTTATCTTTCATAGTGATCAGGGATGGCAGTATCAGATGCAGCCTTATCATAAGGCATTAGCTGACAGAGGAATTATTCAGTCGATGAGCAGAAAGGGAAACTGTATGGATAACGGAATCATGGAACAGTTCTTTGGAAAGATGAAGAATGAGATGTTCTATGGTCATGAGAATGATTTCAAATCTCTAGATGAATTATATAAAGCCATGGTTGATTATATCGATTATTACAACAATAAGAGAATTACGGTAAAGTTAAAAGGCTTAACCCCTTGCCAGGCAAGGAATCAAGCCTTATCATTAACTTAATATTTTTTAGTCCAACTTTTTGGGTTCAGGACA
>JAZRWC010000068.1:0-40344 GCA_045599505.1 Erysipelotrichaceae bacterium
TGTTCCTTTCTCAAATGGTCTGAATAACTTCTTCATTCTTTCATTTGATAAAGAAGGTCCATCATTGGAAATTGAGAAATGATATGGTTGTAAGTTGATGACAATCTTACTAGAAGCATATCTTAATGCGTTATCTAATAAATTAGATATTACTACTCTCCAGCTTTCTTCATCACCCTTAAAGAATGCTGGCTCTAAATTTCTTTCAATTACTATTTCTGGTCTAATCATCTTTAATGATAATAGTACATCATCAACAAGAGAGTCCATATCAGTAATTCTATCAGTGTCCTTTTCCTGTCCCATTACATAATCTAATCTATTTAAGAATAGTAAGCTATATACCTTCTTTTCCAAACGATCAGAATTTTCAATGATGACATCGACACTCTTCTCTAATGTATCATAAGGATAAATACCATCCTTGATACTTTCAGCGTATGATTTGATAGTAGCGATAGGTGTTTTTAAGTCGTGAGAGATGTTATGAATCATCTCTTCCTTTGTAGCTTCCTGTCTTCTGATTTCCTCATTCATCGAAACTAAGGCATTAGCTAACTCACCTATTTCATCTTTTCTATAAATCTCTAGCTTAGCAGTTTCATCACCTTTTCTAACCTTATCAACATAGTTCTTCATCATGTTTAATGGAGCGATGATGATTGATACCCAGGCTATTAGTAAAAAGAATATGACGCTAAATACAACGGCGCTTGTATTTGAGACATTGCTAAGAAGCTGAGATTCAATTACCTTACCATAATTAATATCGATAATCGAAATGATAGTATAAGATCTATCGATATTATTTAGACGATAATAGTCATGAGAATACTTAGTCTCAATTGTCCCTTCTGACCAATCTGAACTATGTTCACTAACTAATTCTGATAAGCTCTTATATAGTTCATCACCAACTATTCTATTGCCATATACTGCTACTAACTTTTCTTTGTTGTAAAGGAAATGGCAAATATCAGCATCATAGATAGCGTCTGATTTAACCTCAGCATTACTGTTGATTGACATTACGATATTTGATTGCGATCTGGCTAATAAGCTCATCACCTGGTTTGTCACAAAATCGTTGATATTTCCTCTTAGATAAACTGAGAAAAAGAATACTAATGTCACACCAAAAGTAACAATTATTACTGATAATTGTTGGAAAAGCGATAAATCTGTTAGCGATCTAAAGAAATTACGCATTATCCTAACCTATAACCAAATCCATATAATGTGTTGATGGATAGATTTGGCATTTTCTTTCTTAATCTTCTTAATGTATCATCTACAACTCTATCAGAGCCATAATAGTCTTCTCCCCAAACAGATAATAGGATATCTTCTCTAGAGAAGGCTGTTCCTCTCTTCTTTACAAACATCATTAATAAATCAAATTCCTTCATTGTTAGATCGATCACTTCATTATTAACGAATACCTTTCTTTGAGCTTCATCAACCATATATCCATCAACTTCAATCTTAGAATCTTCGCGATAGAATCGTCTCATGATGTTATTGATACGTAATACTAGCTCTTTGTTGTTTACTGGTTTAGTAATATAGTCATCAGAACCTTTTTCCAAACCAATAATACGGTCAAATTCCTTATCTCTTGCGCTTACGAAAACGATTGGAACATCTTCACGATTGAACTTGATAGCTTCAAATAAATCGAAACCGCTCTTTTCATCTAGCATGATGTCTAATACCCATAACTTGATATCATCGTCTTCAGCATGTGCTAAAGCGTCTTCATAAGTATAATATGATCTAACTTCGTACCCTTCTTTTTCAAGGTACTTCTTCATTAGTTCATTAAGATCCTTCTCGTCATCTACAATGGCTATAACCTTTTTCATATTTTCTATCATCACCTTTTTATTACCTATATAATACCACAATCAAAAAAACAAAAAAAACTATATCCCAAGATTATTGAGATATAGTTGAAAGTGACCTTCTACATATTCTGTATTAAAAGGATATCTTTGATTTTTAACATCATCTAAAATCTGCTTCATCTCATTAGCGATAATATCTTCTATCTCGCTAGGATAATGCATTTGAACTTTATGGCGATTATATTCATCTCTATCTAGCGTTAAGATAGTTCCATCAGAGAAAATCTTATAATCTAAATCATAGTCGATGTATTTAACCGCCTCTCCATCATATAAAGATGGTGATGCTAAATTGACGTAGTAATAAATTCCTTCGTTTCTAATCATAGCTATAACGTTAAACCATCTTTTAGTATAGAAGAAACCGATAGCTGGTTCTCTTGTGTACCATTTTCTGCCATCTTCCTCTACTACCCAAGTCTTGTTAGTAACGATAACATAGTGATCCTCATCAGTTTCTAACACATAGCCAGAATCCCATGTTCTATGCAATGTGCCATTGTGCTTGTAGGATTGGATATATACTGATGAGTTTACCTCTGGAATCATACTACTCTTACTCCTTTATTGCCTTACTATTCTATCACAAATTGACTAGTAGTAAGCAACATAAGCAGAAAATACTAGTCCTGCTTAGAGATTAACTTACCGTTGCTCTTAGCTAATACAGCTACAACAGCTACTAAGATGATAGTGCTTGGTACCATGTATACTGCGTTGTATGCGATTGAGTATAAAGCTGGATTCCAACCTTCCCAAGCATAGCTTCCCCATAATAACCAACCAGATAATACTGAACAGATGTAACGTAAAACTGCAGCAACAAATGCACCAAATGAAGCACCAGCTACTAAGTTATCAAACTTTTCAGCGAATACACCAGCTAAACCTAAAACTGCGAAAGCTAATACGTAGTCTAATAAAATACAACCAATCTGAGCTAATAGGCCATCACAATATAAAACATTGTTGAAACCCATAAGCATCTGGATTAAACCATGAGTGAAACCAACTAATAATCCCCACTTTGGTCCTCTTCTTAAACCGATAATTACTAAAGGTAACATTTCTAATGTCACAGATCCACCATAAGGTGATTCCCAAACCTTGATGTATGATAATACTGTTGCTAAAGCGATCATCATAGCACCTTCAACTAAAATACTTAAATTCTTGTTTCTCATAACAAGCTCCTTTCATTAAACATAAAAACACCCGCTGACATATACAAAAGCGGGTGAGCCATTACAAGTTTTATGAAGTAAAACTCCCTCCGCCGGCATTACCCGGATCAGGTAATAGGGTACTCTGACAACTCAGATCTCAGCCTATTGGCGCCCCTGTTTTTATGTCCTTTAATAGTATGCTACATCTTATTTTTCTTGTCAATAAAATAGGTGTGCTATAATATGAGGGTGAAGGAGAATTCATTATGAAGTGTCTTATTATCTCAGGGGGAGATTACTATATTCCTAATAGCGCTAATAGTTACGACTATATAATCGTTTGCGATAAGGGATTAGAGTATGCCAAAAAAGATAACATCAGGATAGATTTACTATTAGGTGATTTTGATTCCTACCATAATGAATTAGATACTTCCTTAAATATCGAAAGATTCAAAGTAGAAAAAGATGACACTGACACAATGTTAGCGATAAAAGATGCCTTAGCTAAAGGATATTTAGATATAACTATATGCAGTTGCTTTGGTGGTAGATTAGATCATTTATTTGCTAATATTCAATCAGCTGCTTATATCGCTAGTCATGGTGGAACTTGCACAATGATAAG
The DNA here is from genome assembly GCA_045599505.1 of Erysipelotrichaceae bacterium. GTDB lineage: Bacteria > Bacillota_I > Bacilli_A > Erysipelotrichales > Erysipelotrichaceae > UBA1783. The sequence goes on from JAZRWC010000068.1 coordinate 3,702, forward strand.
CCAAGATACCTATTTATATGCTTATAATGGTGGAGAAATCATCTTAGATAAAATGGATAATTACTCATTATCCCTATTCGCCTTAACAGATGAAGTGACTAACTTATCAATTAAAGGAACAAAATACGAAGTAGAAAACGCTACATTAACTAGTGACTTCCCACTAGGAGTATCAAACTATTGGTTAAGTGATAAAGCTACCATTTCATTTGATACAGGAATATTAGCTATAATTTGTAGCAGTAAAGCTCATGAGCTTTAAAAGGAGACAATCAACATGGATAAACAGTTAAAATCATTAGTAGAAACAGAAGAATACTTAATTACTTTATTATCAAATACAAGCGCATTCTTCAATCAGATGTTAGATAGAATCAATTGGGTTGGCTACTATCTATACAAGGATGGTAAGCTAATTTTAGGCCCATTCCAGGGCAAAGTAGCTTGCGAGATTATTCCTTTAAGTAAAGGTGTATGTGGAGCATGTGCTACTGCTAAGGAAACTATTTTGGTAGAAGATGTTCATAAGTTCCCTGGACACATAGCTTGTGATAGTGCATCTAACAGTGAAATCGTTGTTCCAATTATGGTAAATAATGAATTATGGGGCTTACTTGATATTGACTCACCATTTGTTGGTAGATTCACTAAAGAAGATCAAATAATGTTAGAAGCATGTGTTAAAGTACTTGAAGAAAAGATTTCTACATTAACTAAGTAATCATATAAAGAGCTATCAATAAAAATACTGATAGCTCTTTTCATGTTTCTTTATTTATATTTTTCTCTTAAATATTCAGCAGTAAAATCGACTGCAGTCTTTAGCTTAATTAGCTTACAAGTTGCTTTGCCGATCTTACCAACTCTAACAAGCTTACTTGCTTCCATCTTTTTACCGATTTCCACAAACTCATCTGAGTTTAGTTCAATTTCTAAATACTTAACCCATTGTCTATGGCCATTTTGAGTAATAGCCCCACCTTGTAAAACGATTTTTCTTACTTCTGAGAAATATTCACCCAAATGCATTGCGGTAGCTTTATCATAGCCAACTCCCATTAGTAAGATATAACTATTATCATCTTCATACATCTTTCCTAAAGGAGAGTTGATAGATAAGCCAAAATCGATAGATTGTTTATCCATAAAATATCTTGCCTTATAGCCAGTAGCCATAAATGCGCAGTTTGGATGATATGAGAATACGGTACTATATCTGTTTCTTAAGCTATCAGTGATTTTTCCCATTCTTAAGTTTGGGCTTTTTGGATTGAATCCAGGGACATTATCACGATACTTATCAGCTAATCTAATATCAATTGGAGGATTTTCCCAATATAGCGGTTCACTATTATCGCTATTTTGATTTGGCATAACGATAGTACCACTATCACCAACAGTTTCAACAAGCGCCTCAACAACAGTGTCTGGACCACCAACAACATATCCAAGCGCACTTAAAGAAGAATGAACCTCTAGACTCATTCCTTCTCTAACTCCTAAATGTCTTAGCTGGCTTACCAAATCATCCTTAATTAGAATGGAAGTAAGCATCTCATTTTTGCAAGAATCCATACTCATTTAACCACTGTTCTAATTGATCTAATGTCAATTCCTTTTCCTTCATATCAACTGTTTCCCCATCAATAACAATATAGCTAGATGGAGTCCAGATTAATCGATAAAAATAATCATATGATAAGCTATCGATAAACTCTTTCTTTTCTTCATTATCCGCTACCATGTAGTAAACAACAATATCATACTTATCGATAAGCTCATAAATTGTAGCTCTATATTTTGCACAAGAGTCACAATCATCCTTACCAGCATAAATAAAGAATGTTTCCTTGTTTTCAAACTTCTCTATTACTGCCTCAGGATCGATTTTTTCAATTCTTCCTTTATATCCAGCACATCCTGTTAATAACAGTAATGATGCTAATAACGCCAATAATAATTTCTTCATTAAAGCTTTTCAACCTTTGTCTTATCTGTAAGCTTATAGTATTCATTAAGCTTTTCTTCACTCATCTTATCACTAACTGTATCAATTGATTCAATTGTGATTAATGAGGCTGCCATTGCACACTTTAAGCATTCCACAAACTCTTTCTTCTTTGTTACACCATATACATATCCAGCCATAAAGCTATCACCAGCACCTGTAGTATTTACTACATTAGCGTTTACTCTATCAAGCTTATAATAGTTTTCTCCATCGCTAGCAGCTAAGCCATCACTTCCTAATGAGATTACTACACTCTTACAGCCCGCATTAATAAAGTATTCCAACATTCCTTTATAATCGTTCTCTTCATTACCTGTTAATGATGCTGCCTCTAATAAATTAGGCTTAATCATCTCTAAAGAAGATAAGTATGGCTTAACTTTTTGAGCTTTAGTTGTGCTGATTGGATCAACATAAAGCTTACCTTTACAATGATCCACAATGTATTTAATCTGCTTTTCTGACAGATTAGTGTCGAAGATAACTATATCATCTTCTTTGATATTGTCAAACATTCCTTCCAATTTATCCATATCTAAGTGATACAAAATATCCATATCACTTACTGCTACATACATATCTCCATCATTTTCTAAAATAGCGATATACAAGCTTGATGGGTAATCGTCAAATGTCTGGCTATATGATAAATCTAGTTTATCGTCTAAACATGAATCTTTTAATTGATGCCCAAATCCATCATTAGAGAATGATGAAACAAATGACACGTTTAAAGATAATTTAGAAAGATTAACAGCTATATTGTGTCCTACACCACCAAAAGAATATTCCACCTTCCCTGGATTTGAGTCCATGGCAATAACCTTATTATTACTTCTGGCACTGATATCAACGTTAGCACCACCAATTACATAAATCTTTTTACTCATGTTACTTTTGCTCCTGTAATAGATTATTGTATTCTTTCTCTAAAATGTATTTTAATCTAGCTTCCTGCTTTTCAGTTAATGGAGCTAATGATGCATCATGCCCACTTACTGTACCTATATGTAAATCAATTACTTTACCATTTTGAACAAAGACTACACTTGGGAAATAGAATACTATCTCACCATCTTCATCTTCCTTCAAAAACTCCTTACAATGATCTTGTAACGTACTCATACCATCAACATTCTGATAATTATCTATAGCGAAATAATCCATGTAATATAATTTGAAATCTTTCTCAATAGCTACTTCGTTTAATACTGGAACTAAACAATTGCACCATTGGCAAACATCATAGCCACAATAAACCATAAATGTCTTACCTTCCTCAATAAGCAAGTTAAGATCATCTAAGGTAATATCATAAAATCTATCACTTTCTAAGCCTTGATAACCTGTCATATCTGACATAGTTCCACTTATCTCATCCAATTCGATAGATTTGTGGCATCCCACAAGTATAAAGGCTATTAATAGTATGCATATAAGTTTTTTCATAAACCTATTCTATCATTTTTGTTTATCTATTAAAAGAAAAAGCCGACCACGATAGTCCTCACAAAAATCAATAATTTTAACCATTTTTTCTTTCTTTTTGCTCATATATTACGATTTTATGCAAACTGATAGATATTCACAAAAAAAGCAGGCCATACTGACCTGCTTCATCATTTAATGAACTAATTTTGGATTTAGCTTTCAACTAATAATCCTTGATTAATATTAATCTTCGTCGTCGTCTTCTACCTTAGCATTAGCGATAACCTTATCTGCAACATCCTTAGGAGCCTTTTCATATCTTAAGAACTGCTGAGTATAAGAACCGTTACCCTGAGTCATACTTCTTAATTCAGTAGCATAGTTCATCATTTCTGCCTGAGGAACTTCTGCAACGATTACTGTAGTTTCATCATCAATAGCGTTGTTTTCCATGATCATACCTCTTCTCTTAGAGAAGTCACCATAGATTGTACCAACGTAATCAGATGGGATTGTTACTTCTGCACGAATGATTGGTTCTAATAATGCTGGCTTAGCTAAAGGCATACCCTTCTTATAAGCTAATCTAGCAGCTGCCTTGAAGGCAACTTCCTTAGAGTCAACTGGATGCATTGATCCATCATATAATGTAGCCTTAACCTGAACTACCTTGAATCCAGCTAAGACACCCTTATTCATAGCTTCTCTTAATCCTGATTCAACAGCTGGGAAGAAGTTCTTAGAAACTGCACCACCAACTACTTCTTCAGCGAATACCATTTCATCCTGTTCTGGATTAGATTCGAAACGAATCCAAACGTCACCATACTGACCAGCACCACCAGACTGCTTCTTATGCTTACCCTGAACTTCAGCCTTACCTAAGATTGTTTCACGATACTGGATTGTTGGCTGAGTTAAATCAACATCAACCTTATATCTGCTCTTTAACTTGTTAACGATAACATCGATATGCTGGTCACCAACACCATATAATACCTGTTCTCTAGTTTCAGCGTTGTTGATAACCTTCATTGACTTATCTTCACCAGCTAACTTAGCTAAACCAGAAGATAACTTATCTTCATCGTTCTTTGTCTTTGGCCAAATAGCCTTTCCTAACATACCTTCTGGGAATACGATCTGTGGATATGGTTCTACAGCTGCACCTCTAGCAGATAATGTTTCGTTTGTCTGAGTATCCTGAAGCTTTAAGATAGCACCGATATCACCAGTAACTAACTTGCTTACCTTTTCCTGGTTCTTACCTCTGATAACTACTAATGAACCAGCCTTTTCGTTTTCTTCCTTATTAACGTTATATAAAGCTGTATCCATTGTTAATTCGCCACTCATAACCTTAATGTATGAAGCCTGTGCGAAGTTATCTGTAACTGTCTTGAATACGAAACCGCTGAATCCATCAACTGGAGCTGGTTCATAAACTGGACAATACTTAACGATGTTATTTAATAAGTTGTCAACACCAACATACTTCTTAGCTGAGCCGCATAATACTGGCTTGATAGAACCGTCTTTCATACCCTGCTTGAAGCCTTTCTTTAATTCTTCTTCAGTGAAAGGTTCTTCCATTAAGAATTTTTCTGTTAATTCATCATCAGTCATAGCGATAGCTTCTGATAATACCATATGCTGTTCTTCAACTTCTGACTGTAATGATGCTGGCATTGTCATTTCATTTGAAGCTGCATCATAAGCTGTTTCAGTGATAACGTTAGCTGTACCTAAAATCTTATTTCCTTCCATTACTGGAATTGATAATGGAGCAGCCTTACAACGTGATTCTAATTCTGCTAATACCTTAGTGTAATCAGCATTTTCTTCATCAACTCTTGTAACGAAGAAGAAGATTGGAAGCTTCTTTTCTGTAGCCTGTCTGTAAGCACGCATAGTACCAGCCTGTACGCCTTCCTTAGCATTTACAACGATAACTACTGCATCAGCAACTGATAAAGCAGCAACTTCTTCACCTGAGAAATCCATATAACCTGGAGTATCGATGAAGTTTACCTTTGTGTTCTTCCATTCTACTGGAACAACGTGAGTATAAACTGACATTCCACGCTTAACTTCTTCAACATCAGAATCAATAATACTATTGCCATCAACAGCCTTACCAAAACGATCAGTAACCTTTGTGTTGAATAACATCGATTCTAACAATTCAGTCTTACCTGCTCCTGTATGTCCTAATACAGCAACGTTTCTAATATTTTCACTAGTATATTCTTTCATTTGTCATTTTCCCCTATTTTGATAATAATTCAACGATTGCTTCGTTTGAATTCTGTAATTTGTAATAATCAACAGCAGTCTTGCCTTCTACATTTTCAGCCTTAGTATCTGCACCATTGCTTACTAATAAGTTGATTACATCTTCATAACCGCTTAATGCAACTCTCATTAATGCTGTACATCCCATATTATCCTTAGCATTAACGTTTGCTCCTCTTGATAATAATACTTCGATAACTTCAACGTTACCTGCTGAGCAAGCTTCCATTAAAGCAGTTCTTCCCTTTACATCGCAACAATTGATATTTGCGCCATGCTTAATTAAATATCTAACGATATCTTCATGACCGTAATATGAAGCTCTCATTACTGAGTTATTGCCATTAACGTCTGCTGCGTTAACATCTGCGCCAGCTTCAACTAACATTTCAACGATTTCGTTGTAGCCTTTCTTACTTGCACCCATTAAAGGTGTCTTTCCATTTTCGTCCTTACAATCAACGACTGCGCCATTTTCTAATAATAGCTGAGTAACCTGAATTCTACCGCGTTTTGCACTACGAATAAGTGCTGTTCTGTGTTCACCATTTTCAACGTTAACATTAACGCCCTGGCTGATTGCAGCTTTAACTGTGTTAACATCACCCTTAGCAGCTGCGTCGAAGAATTCTTTTTCTAATTGATTCATAACATTATTCCTCCATGATTCTATTAAGAAAAAGATACGCATTAGAAAAAACGTATCTTAAATTTCCGCATTCATAATGAAAGTATCCACCTTCTGGTGGCAATCCCCCCTAACAATTTGGGCACCCATGCCAATCTTGACTTGTACTTTCATATTAGATCTCCTGTATAAGTTTTCCTTGTATCTTAATTTTACTACAAAAACAAACTTATGCAAGCCCTTCCAATGAAGTATATTTACATTTAACCCATACATTTATGAAAAATTTTCACAAGTGAATTTTACTATACTATTCTTCATCTATTTCTATCAGTAATGGTTGATTATGAATCAATATCCTTTAAAATATAATTAGAAATATATAGAGGTATTAAAAATGAAAGAACCTACTTTAGTTATATTAGCAGCTGGTTTAGGAAGCAGATATGGTGGATTGAAACAAATTGATACCGTTGGTAGTAATGGTGAATCAATTATTGATTTCTCAATCTATGATGCTTATAAGGCAGGATTTAGAAAATTAGTTTTAATTATCAGAAAAGAGCATGCTGAATTATTTGATGAACATATCGCAAATAAGGTTAGAGGATTTATGGATGTTAAATATGCCTTCCAGGATATCAACGATTTACCTGAAGGATTTAAAGCTCCAAAAGATAGAACAAAGCCTTGGGGCACAGTACAGGCTCTACTATGTACAAAAGATTATGTCGATGGACCATTTATGATTATTAATGCCGATGACTTTTATGGTAAAGAATCATATAAAATTATGTATGACTTCTTAACTAATGAAGTAGCAGATGATCACTTTGGTATGGTAGGTTATCAATTAAATAACACCCTAACAGATAATGGCTCTGTAACTAGAGCTTTATCTCAAAAGGATGGTAATGGTGATTTAGAGAAAATAGTTGAATACCAGAAAATTATCAGAAAAGATAATAAACCTGTATCAATCAATTCTGATGGCAGTGAAACAGAATTAAGTGATGGAATTTGCTCAATGAACTTCTGGGGCTTTACAAAGGCAGTATATCCAATGATGGAAAAATGCTTTGTAGAATTCCTTAAGGAAAAAGTAGATGTAGAAAAGAGCGAATTAGTTTTACCTACTTCAATTAGCGATATTATCGATAGTGGCCAAGCTAAAGTTAAAGTTATGTCAACAACAGGTAAGTGGTTTGGCGTAACATATCCTGAGGATAAGCCAATGGTAAAAGCTAACATTCAAAGTTACAAAGATGAAGGAGTTTATCCATTTAACCTTTGGGAAAAGAAATAAGAATTAACCAATCATTTTTGATTGGTTTTCTTTTGACACAAAAAAAGCTAGCCAACTTAATGACTAGCTTTATAACTCTATTACTTAGCTAAAATTTCAGCTAATTCCTGCATAATATCAGGAATATTGATGTTCTGAGGACAATGAGAAGTACAGCTTCCACATCCAACACAATCAGCAGGAGTTCCTTCAGTCTGGATAGCTTCAACCATTGACTTAATAGCCCCTCTACCTTCAGTCTTATAAGTGTTGTATACCTTTAAGAATTCAGGAATATTGATCTGCATTGGACAGTCATCACAACAATATCTACATCCAGTACATGGAACAACTAATGACTTATGGAATACTTCACAAGCTTCCATCAATGTTGCCATATCTTCTTCAGATAAGCTTTCAGGATCACTGAATGTCTTAACATTATCAACGATCTGATCCATAGCACTCATACCAGATAAGATAACCTGTGTCTGTGATAAAGTTCTAACGAATCTTAATGCCCAGCTAGCAATTGACCAATCAGGATGTGCTTCCTTTAAGATAGCTTCAGCTGCTGGAGTTAGCTTAGCAAGCTTACCACCTCTAACTGGTTCCATAACCATAATTGGGATGTTTCTGTCTTCTAAAATCTTATATTCTTCCTTAGTCTTAGCATAATTCCAGTCGAAGTAGTTGATCTGTAATTGTGCAAAATCCCAATCGTGATGATTAGCAAACTTTTCTAAAGCTTCCAAACCAGCATGGCTTGAGAAACCTAAATACTTGATTCTACCTAACTTCTTCTGCTCTAAGAAATATTCGATAGCTCCGCTTTCTAAATATGCATCAACATTGTTGTCCATGATGCAATGAATTAAGTAGAAGTCGATTCTATCCATCTGTAATCTTTCAAGCTGTTCTTCAAATACTGCCTTATAGTCAGGGTTAGCTCTGATGTTGAACTTAGTAGCTACATAGAAAGAATCTCTATCATGACGCTTTAAGCCAGCACCAACACATCTTTCAGATTCACCACCATTGTATACATAAGCTGTATCAAAGTAGTTAATTCCCTGTTCTAATGCATAATCCATAATCTCATGAGCTTTTGGCCAGTCGATTGGAGACTTAGGGTTTGTAGGATCAACTGCAGGTAAACGCATGTTGCCTAGACCTAATCTTGATAATTGAATATCTTTAAAACTCTTATAAATCATATTTACATCTCTCCTTTTTTGGTAAATATTATTAAAACCAATCTGTTGTATCGATGATCAAACTAGCATCATCAATAATGTTGTAACCAGCGAAGTAATCTCTTTCTCTTTTGATCCAAACATTTTTGAACGCTTCAAAGTGATCGCCTTCTCTAGCCATTAATCTTTGATTTTGTTTTTCATCTTCGCATTTAAAGAAAACGAAATAATCAAAATATTTTCTTATAGAAGGATGATGTGAATATGCTCCTTCTAATATAAATACCTTCTTTTTATTCACTACTTTACTACCGACAATTTCCTGCTTTCTAGGATTGAATATACCATATTCAAAGCTATCATCATTAATCTTGCTTAACACTTCATTTTCTAATCTAGTAAAGTTCATATTACCAGCTAAGATTTCTTGCCAATTTTCTTTTCTCTGAGAAAATGGTAAATAGAAATCATCAATATGAACGATATTAGCATCTAAACTTTCAACTAATTTATTGCCGAATGTTGTCTTTCCACTACCACAATAACCATCGATAGCGATGCAAATTACTTTTTTATCTATTTCTTTAATCGCATCTTTTATTAGTTCGATCTCTGTTGACATAGTAACACCATACTTTCATATTCTCATTATAACATTTTTAACAACTTTTTATTTTATTATGCACTATCAAATTCAATGGCCTTTTTCAATTGACAAAACATACATAATTTATAATTATTATTCAACAGTTTTTATCAAATAACAATTTCCTGGAAAATCCACTGCATCATTATCGAAACCACCTTTCACTCGAATTAGTTTCATTTTAAATTCACCATATACTATTTCAGTATTTATATCTTCTACAGTTAGTTTTTCTTTTTTGACTACACCTGTAAAAATGTCATCAGGCGTCAATTCTTCTCCATCATAAGGCAATTCATATAAATCATACACTTGATTAATACCGACTATTCCATAACTTATCGCTGTACCATAATTATATTTGTCAATCTCAGGGTTCTTTTCACGTTTTTTCTCGTAATCATCCTTTCCATTCCACAAAATACCCGCGTTATTAAAATATGGTTTATAATCACGCTCAGAATATGGATAACTATCATACAAATACTCATGGTGATTTATACACACTTCTCTTACAGCGTCAAAATACTCATCATATGGATCGGCACAATATGCCATACCATTATGTGCTATTATCGCCCAATAATCATATCCAAAATGAGACTTACTATCATCAGTTTCACAAATGAATCTAAATACATATGGTGATCCAAAATAACTATACTTATTAAATACATCATCCTCTTGAAACTTATCAATATTAAGGCTCTTTTCTAGCAATTTAACCTCTTTTTTAGTAAGTTTTTCACCATTACCTTCATCAAATAATATTACATTATTACCACAACCTGAAAATACCACAAGAAAAATGGAGAACATAATTATTATTAATGAAGATTTGCAAATTGTCCTAGATTCCATGTATTTGTCTATCCTCCAGAAAATCATTATAAAGTAATTATCTTTTAATGATGGTTATTAGTCATATTTATATTTCTATTACACTATAGTTTGTTACCCGATTTATATCTTCCTAGATTTGTAGATACATCCATCATTTCTTAGTTTTTATTATCGAATAAAGCATAAAAAAGGTTACTCGAATTTGAGTAACCCTCCACATATTGTCTTATTTTGCAACAACTGAAAACAATATCAGCTTAAACTACTAATTATGCTTATTTAATAATATTGATTTTATTATCTTCGCAGATAGTTGTGCTGTTATAGAATTCGCTCATAAAGCCAATCATATAATCTAAGTCTTTAGCACCACAAGTTTCAAAGCTTGAATGCATAGCCAATTGAGCACATCCCACATCAACCATATTAATTGGTAAGAAGCTTGAAGCGATAGAAGCTAATGTTCCACCACCTCTAGAATCACTTCTATTTGCGAATAATTGATAAGGAACTTCAGCGTTATCACATAATAACTTAGTAACACCAACACTTACTGCATCTGAAACATAACTGAATGAAGCGCTTGTCTTAATAACAACACCCTTATTCATATATGTCTGATTTACTGAATCATACATTTCTGGATGATTTGGATGAACAGCATGAGCGTTATCAGCACTTACCATAAATGAGTTAGCCAAAATAGCCTTAACATCACTTGGTACATAATAGAATGCTGCAAATACTCTCTCAATAACATCTAATAATAATGATGAAGCCATACCCTGTTTTGTTCTAGATCCAACTTCTTCATTATCACAGATAGATAATACATTTAATGAATTGTTAGAATATGAATTGATGAAAGCCTCTAAAGATGCGAAGGCGTTTCCTAAGTTATCAATCTTAGGTCCAGAAACGAATTCCTTATTTTCTCCCCATACTCTAGCTAAATCACGATTATATAAATATAAGTCATGACCTAAAATGTTTTCCTTTTCAACATTCATTAGCTTAGCTAAACGTTCATTGAAATAATCTTCCTTAGGTTCTCCACCCATCATAGGTAGTAAGTCTACCTGTGGATTCCACTTGAAACCATTATTAGCTTCTCTATTCTGATGAATAGCTACATTTGGAATAATTGCACAATCTTCATTGAAGTCTACTAATTTGCTAACAACTGATCCATTTTCCTTAACAGTAACTCTACCAGCGATAGATAAAGGTCTATCTGCCCAAGTAGATAATAAAGGACCACCATATACTTCAACATCTAACTTGTTGTAATGACCATCCTTCATGTCAGCAATTGGCTTAATCTTTAATACTGGTGAATCTGAATGAGATGCAACAATATTAACTGACTTAACATTAGCGATTTCAGGAATCTTGAAGGCAATTAAGCTACTGCCATTTTTAATCATGTAATAGTAGCGGTTATTTTCTAACTGCCATGTAGAATTTTCCTTTAACTTAATAAACCCAGCATCAACTAATACCTTTTCCATTAAGCTTACTGCATGGAAAGTAGAATGACTTCCATTTAATAATTCAACAAACTTCTCAGCATTACTCATAATATTTATCTCTTTTCTATTTCTTTCTTGTAGCGATTAAGACACCATCGCCTACTTCATAATACTCACAATCATATAAATCACTGCTTAACATATCATTTTTAAACTTAGTGATTTTTCTTACTAATGATCTTAGTCTTCTTGTTTCAATCTTGCTAGGATCATCGACATAACCGTGGAAGTATACATCATCAACGATGATTACACCATCCTGTTTTAAATTCTTTAGATATCTATCTAATAGCTCTTGATTATGAGCTTTTGGCCCATCTAAGAAAAGACAATCAAACATTTGTTCTGATTCAAACTCTCTAGCATCAGTTAATATTGGAGTGATTCTATCCTCTAGATTAGCTCTTCTAATATTTTCCTTAGCGATTAAATGTCTTGATTCATCCTTTTCTAAAGTAACTATTGTTAAATCAGGCTTAGCTGATGCAAAAACTATAGAGCTATAGCCAACAGCAGTACCAACCTCTAATAAAGAAGTGATATTACTATTAACCAAGTAATCTACCATAAACTCAATGCCTGGATCTTCCATAATAGGAACTCGATCTTCTAAAGCCTTTTCTCTAATTTCCGCAATCAACTCTTCATTCATAAATTAAATACCTAAATAACCCTTTAATACTTTTAATGTGTTTGTAACTCCATCCTTATGGCTTCTTTCATAACCATGAGATGCGTAAACACCTGACCCAATTAAGCCATGCTTGATATCATAGCCAGCACGCAATGTTGCTTCAACATCACTGCCATATCCTGGATATACATCAACAGCGTAATCAGCTTCTTCCTTTTTAGCTGCTTCAATTAGCTTAGTGATAATATCATAACTGTAAGGACCACCTGAATCCTTAGCACAGATAGAAACCTGCTTTTCGCTGCATGTTAATCCATCACCAACACAACCCATATCCACTGAGATAGCTTCAGTAACATCGCTAGCTACAGAGCCACTACCACCATGACCTACTTCTTCATAAACAGTAATATGACCATAGACATGTCTTGATAATTCAATTTTATTATCAGAAATATACTTAGCTAAACCAAGTAAGATACCTACTGATAACTTATCATCTAAAAATCTAGACTTAATATAACCTGAAGAGGTAACTCTGCTTCTAGGATCAAAACAAACGATATCTCCTACTTCGATACCTAATGCTTTTGTATCATCCTTGCTCTTTACATCTTCATCTAATACAACTTCTGTTGTATCAAAACTTCTCTTAGTATCTCCATACTTCAAATTTACATGAACTGAAGCATTGCATAATTGGAATGTTCCATCATATACCTTGCCACTTCTTGTATATACCTTAACATTTTCAGCTTCGCCATTTTCAGCGCGCATGCCTCCTAGTGAAGTAACCTTTAATCTACCATTACTCTTAACTTCACTTACCATACCACCTAATGTATCAGTGTGAGCTTCTAACAGTAAACCCTTGTCCTTGCCACCAAAATCAACAAGTACTCCACCTTTAATAGTTAATTCACTTTTGAAACCTAATGCTTCAAATTGGTCTTTGACCCAATTAGCTGCGTTATTTGTAAATCCAGTAGGAGAATCGATAGCTAATAACTCTAAAGTCTTTTCTACCGCAAATTCTGTGTATTGTAAATCTAACATCCTATTCTCTTTTCTACTTTAATGTTGCATACATAACTGCCTTGATTGTATGCATTCTATTTTCAGCTTCATCAAATACCTTTGACTGCTTTGATTCGAATACTTCGTCAGCTACTTCTAATTCATCGATACCAAACTTTTCACTGATCTGCTTACCAACAGTTGTCTTAGTATCATGATATGAAGGAAGACAATGCATAAAGATAGCTGTATCCTTAGCGTTTGCCATAACTTCTTTTGTTACTCTATATGGTTCTAATAATCTGATTCTTTCAGCCCAGATTGATTCTGGTTCACCCATACTTACCCAAATATCAGTATAGATAACATCAGCATCCTTAGTACCTTCTTCAACAGATTCAGTTAATGTTACTGTGCATCCATTTTCTTTAGCGATTTCTTGGCAAGTAGCTACAAGCTCTGGAGTAGGCATCTGTTCTTTAGGACCACATGCTACGAAGTTCATACCTAACTTAGCACAAACAACCATTAATGAATTACCTACGTTGTTTCCAGCATCACCCATAAATACAACCTTTAATCCTTTTAAATGACCAAAGTTTTCTTCCATAGTTAAAGCATCAGCAAGCATCTGTGTAGGATGGAATTCAGTAGTTAAACCATTCCATACTGGTACACCAGCCTTATCAGCTAATTCTTCAACGATAGATTGAGCATAGCCTCTATATTCAATACCATCATACATTCTGCCCAATACTCTAGCAGTATCTTCGATTGATTCCTTTTTGCCCATCTGAGATGAACCTGGATCTAAGTAAGTAACACCCATACCTAAATCATAACCAGCCACTTCAAATGAACAACGAGTTCTAGTAGATGTCTTTTCAAATAATAAGACAATATTTTTGCCTTCTAAATAACGATGTGGAGTTCTTGATAACTTTAAGTTTTTAAACTGCTTAGATAAGTCGATCAAGTATCTAATTTCTTCGCTAGTAAAATCTAATAGCTTTAAAAAGCTTCTTCCCTGTAAATTTCTTGGCATAATTAATCCTCTCTATATAATGGCATGCTCATACATCTAGGGCCGCCTCTTCCCCTTGACAATTCATATGATGGAATTGGGATAATCTCAACTCCGTTTTTAACTAATAGCTCATTAGTTACTTCATTTCTGTCGTAGACAACAACCTTACCTGGTGAAATACATAAAGTATTAGAACCATCATTCCATTGTTCTCTTTCAGAAATGATTTTATTACCTGCACCACATTCAATAATAGTGATGTTTTCGACTTTTAATACTTTTTCTAAAACCTTCTTTAAAGGTTCATTTAACTTCTTAACATTAACTCCAACTTCTTTTGGTATGATTTCATAAATCTCTAAAGTTGGGAAAATGCCAGGATGAACAACGAATTTATCGTAGTCAACCTGAGTAAATACTGTATCCAAGTGCATACAAGCACGCATGCTTGGAATCTTTAAAGCCAAGATGCATTTAACTGAACTCTTTGGATTTCTAAATAAGGTATTAGCCAACATTTCAATAGCGTCAGCTTCAGTTCTCTCAGAAATACCAATAGCTAATGTTTCTTCACTTAAGTTAATTACATCCCCACCTTCAATATGGAAAGGACTTGTTCTATCATACCAACCTTCAACCTGAGATTTATACTCAGGATGATACTTAAAAATATATTCTGAATAAATTGATTCTCTTCTTCTAGTTTCAAAGCACATTCTATTGAACATAACCCCATTACCAACAGAGGCAAATGGATCTCTAGTAAAATATAAGTTAGGCATTGGCTTAATAACCATGTCTTCAGCTTCCGCAATTAAATCTACTAATGAATCGCATTCTTCTGGTTTAAATTCACTTAAGGAAATACCAGCCATAGTCTTCAAAACTAACTTTCTATTATCCTTATAAGAGTTTAAGAAGTCATAGCACATCTTAAACCATTTATCTGTCATAATGCCACTTTCCTTAACATATTGAACCAAAAACTTATCTCTGATTTCAGGATTACTATCTAAAGTTTCAGTCATCAAATCCTCTAGATATACTACTTCAACACCATTGTCCCTCAAAGCTTGAGCAAAGTAGTCATGCTCCTTCTGAGCTTGTTTTAGATAAGGAATATCATCAAAAAGAAGCTCCTCTAATCTATCAGGAGTTAAGTTTAAAAGTTCTCTACCAGGACGATGTAAAAGAACCTTCTTTAATTGCTTAATTTCACTTTTAACATTTATTGGATTCATATTTTTAAAATATCCTTCACCAACTATTTTACCATAATTTCTTTGTTACAACCAAAGATATGATGATGGCTGTTTTCCTTTCACTTAATTTCAAACTATGGTAAACTTAATAATGGATTTATGTGGGGTGTTTTTTATGAGTGAAATTGAAAATAAATTAAAAGACAGTATTACAGAAGTAATTAAAGAGTGTTTCGATTATACACCTGAAAATGGTGTTGTAATGTTAGAAAGCCCAAAGGATAACACTAATGGTGATTATTCTACAAATATCGCTATGCGTTTAACAAAGCTTCTACGTCAGAATCCACAGCTTATCGCTAAGACAATTGTCGAAGCTTTAGAAAAGAAGTTAGATTGCACTGAAAAAATTCAGATTGCTGGTCCTGGTTTCATAAACTTCTATATGAAGAAAGCAGCTATGGCTAATATCATTAACACAATTATCGATGCAGGTGATGATTACGGTAGTTCAAATATTGGTAATGGATTAAAGGTTAATGTTGAGTTTATTTCAGCTAACCCAACTGGTACATTACATGTAGGACACGCTAGAGGTGCTGCTTGGGGCGATAGCATCTGTCGTATCTTAGAAAAAGCAGGATATAAAGTATTAAGAGAATATTACATCAACGATGCAGGTCATCAGATTGATATGTTAGGTGAATCATTCTATGCAAGATATTTAGAACATTTCGGCAAGGAATTCAATTTACCAGATGATGGCTATCATGGTCATGATGTTGTTGAATTATGCGAAAAGTTAATTGAAGAAATCGGTGATAGCTACTTAAATGTTGATAAGGATGAAGCTATTGAATTCTTCAAAAAGGAAGGTAGAAGATTATTCTTAGAAAGAATCGATACCGACTTAAAGTATTTCGGTGTTAAATTTGATTCATGGATTTCTGAAAAGATGTTCTATAGCGAACATAAAGTAGAACAGGTATTAGAAAGAATGAACCAGTTAGGCTTAACTTATGAGAAAGATAATGCATTATGGTTTAGAAGTACAAACTATGGTGATGATAAGGATAGAGTATTAAGAAAGTCTACAGGCTTCTACACATACTTAACACCAGATATCGCTAACCATATGTATAAGTTCGAAAGAGGCTATGATAAGCTAGTTGACTTATGGGGTGCAGACCACCATGGTTACATTCCAAGAATGAAGGCTGCTATTACTGCTATGGGCTATGATAAAGATGCTTTAGAAGTAGATATCATCCAGATGGTTAGACTAGTAGAAAATGGCCAGGAAGTTAAGATGAGCAAGAGAACAGGTAACGCTGTAACATTAAGAGAATTAATCGATGAAGTTGGCGTTGATGCTGCTAGATATAATTTCGTAAGCAAGTCAGTAGAAACTCACTTCGATTTCGATTTAGGTTTAGCAAAGAGTCAATCAAACGACAATCCAGTATTCTATGCTCAATACGCTTATGCTAGAATCTGTTCAATCTTAAGACAGGCACCAGCATTAGTTAAGAAGGATAGCTACGATTTATTAGTTGATGAAAAGGAAGTTGATTTATTAAAGCATATCAGCTCATTTACAGCAGTTGTAGCTGATGCAGCAACTAATAGAGCAGCTCATAAGCTAGCTAACTTCATTCAGAAGACTGCTCAGTGCTTCCATTCATTCTATGGTGTATGTAAGGTAAATGATCCAGCTAATCCTGAATTATCAGCTCAAAGAGTTGCCTTACTAGAAGCAACAAGAATTACATTAAAGAACGCATTATATTTATTAGGCGTAAGTGCGCCAGAAAAGATGTAATAGTCATCAAAAGAATGTCTTATCGACATTCTTTTTCTTTGATATGGTATAATTACAGTAACGATACATGTTGAGGAAAATAATATGAGACTTAAACTAATAAAACAGCTAAAGATGTTCTCAATTATTGAAGTAGCAGTAATGTTACTTGTAATAGTAGTAGCCATTTTAAATCGAAACGCTTTCTCTAAAAACGCATTAATTACCGTAGTAGTAATCTTAGCTATCTTATCAATAGTAGCTAACGCATTAGTTCGTAACTATAGCTTTAAATACGATAAGAAGCTAATCACAAGAATGGTTGCTCAAGGACATATGGCTTTATTCAAGGTTGAACATGGTACATTTGAAATGTTCGTTAAAGACGCAAACTCTAATCCAAATGTTATATGGAAGATTGAAGGCTTATTACAGACAAAAGATAACGAAAGAAAGAGAATCACAGTTTATGATCAATTCGCTTCAGAACAGACATCAATTCCTGAAGGATATGTTTATATAACTTATGATCCAAGTAAACCAGATGCTACATTCGTTATTCCAAATATGTTAGTAGGAGCTTTTACTGATAATAAAGAGCTTATTGAATCTTACCAAAAGAGTGTTAAAGGTCTAAAATATCTAAATGTTTATTATAAAAAAGGTTTAGTAATGGAATCATTTAAGACAACTTTAGAAAAACAACATCAAAAAGAAGAGGAAGATAAAGAGTTCGAAGAAACAAATATCTAAACCTACAAGGAAGATTTTTATCTTCCTTTTTATTTTCGTTAATAAAACAACCTGAAATATTGGAAAATCTAGATTTATCCATAATTCAGGTTGTTTTTAATCTATTGAACTTTTTTGATGAAGTAGTAATTCACCATTTTAAATAAAAGAGGATATATCCCAGAACTTACTAATTTAATTTTTAATCCATTAATTGTTACTTCCTTGTTTATCATTGCCAAATTAATATAATCCTCATGCATTAACTCCCTGTATAAGTCGTCTAGTGTACCATTTTCGACATTATACTCAATTCCATAAAAATCATACAATTCACTTACAGGTATAGTACCTATTGATAGATCTGTCCCAAAGTAGTAATAGTTTCCACCCAAGTCAATATTATTTTCGCTATCTGGATCATAGAAATAATCATATAGTTCTTCATCTAGCAAGTCGTATGGAAGTCTTCTCCATCCATAAATCTTCTCCAAAGAGTAATAATAAGGTATTTCCATAATATCAATAATAGTAGGAAATGGCATAGGGTGGTACTTATTATTAAATTCCCTTATCTTGTCGAAGTCTTTATCATAACAATCTTTGATATACCATTTACCATCCTTATTAATTATTCCGCAATCTATATTCATAGCGTATACTTTACTAGTATTTGTTGCCTCTTCGTAATAATAGGAGCTTCTAAATCCAAACCAGTGGTCATAGTTCAAATTTGTAATATATGGTTCAAAATCTTCTGAATCAAACAGTTCTCTAATAGCTAAAGTCTCATCTTTAGTTAATCGGTACCATTTACTTCCATCATTGCTTACTGTGTATAGATAATCAAAGTCATCAGAAGTTGTATTTGAATGACATCCAAAAAGGCATATGACTAGTGCCATCACCAACAACAAGACAATATGTTTATTGACACTCCCACATCTGCAGCAGCCAAAAGTACTTTCTATGATTTCTCTCTGTTTCTTATTCGGATATATTCTGAACTTTGATCCTGCTGTTGGCATATCTAGTACCTCGTCTTTTTGGTATCAACATACCACTTGATGGTTTCACTGCTGACATTACCTGCAGTTGATACAAAATATGATCTTGTCCATAGTGAAGGCATTTTACTTAGCTGTTCAAACTCCTCTCTAATTGTCTTTGAGGTTGCACCTTTTATCTGAGACATTATTTCAGGAATTGGGATTGATGGATACGCACTCAAAAACAGATGAACATGGTCATGATGACATTCCATTGCCAGTATATCAATATTTAACATCTTACATTGAACAGTGACTAATTCTTTAAATCTTTCTTCCACATTTGGTATATTAAAGATCTTTCTTCTATATCTTGGGCAGAAAAGAAAATGGTAGTTTATTAATGATACTGTTGTCTGTGTTCTCTTGTACTGATTTTTCATATATTTATTATACCATTCTAATGTACACATTTTGCGCTATCATCCCACGATTGAAACCATTGGTTTTCTCGCTTTTTCTTTATAATTGACACAAAACATAAAAAGTATGTCTATTTCTAAACATACTTTAATTTGTATTAGTATAATGCCTTTCTAATAAAACCCTTAGAAGCTTCTAAGCGCTCTTTAGCTTCTTGAGCAGTAACTCCTAATAAGATCATAACAGTTGCCTGCTTACAATCGTTATTTGTCTGCTTTAATGCTTCATCAGCAACTTCATAACTACATTCAGTAGCGTTCATGACAATTCTACGGCATCTTTCTTCTAACTTTAAGTTAGTAGCCTTAACATCAATCATTAAGTTGCCATATACTTTACCACAACCAACCATTGAAGCTGTAGAAATCATATTTAAGATTAGCTTCTGACAAGTACCACTCTTTAATCTAGTTGATCCTGTTAATACTTCTGGACCAGCACTTACTTCGATTGGATAATCAACATGCTTGCTCATTTCAGCGTTTAAATTACAGCTGATTGAACCAGTAACAGCTCCAATACTTCTAGCATAATCTAGAGCCCCAATACAATATGGAGTTCTTCCACTAGCTGCAATACCAATTAACATATCCTTGTTTGAAAGATTAATTGCCATTACATCAGACTTACCTAATTCAGGATCATCTTCTGCTCCTTCTTTAGCCTTAATAACTGCAGGTAAACCACCAGCTAATAAGCCGATAAATTCATCAGTACAGCCAAACGTAGGTCCACATTCAACTGCATCAATTAAACCTAATCTTCCAGAAGTACCTGCACCAATATATACTACTCTTCCACCATTTTGGATAGTTTCAGTAGTATGCTTAATTACTTCAGTAATCTGAGGAATTGCCTTCTTAATAGCTGCAACTACATTTAAGTCTTCCTCATTCATGATAGTCACAATTTCTTCAACAGTTAATAAATCTAAGTTTAGAGTTTTCTGGTTTCTTGTTTCAGTTGATAAATGATCAATTTTTACCATATCAATCTCCTAATAATGCTTTACTCTACCTTCGCAATGCTTATAGATTGCATTATTATCGAATCCATCAACATTCTGAGACTGGAATACATATGGGCGCTTACCATGAGAAACAACGATCTTAATAGCTTCAGTAATAATAGTATTGATTAATACCATTGTTACAACTGAGCTAGCAGGACCAGTCTTGATTCCACCGATATCCATGCTTGCATCACCATCAGGAACACAAGTATCGATAACACAATCAGCGCATTCAAATAATCTCTTACCAGAAGGATGTCTACTGCTTTGAGAGCTTGACTGTCTTACATTTGTCATAGCTACAACATAAACACCTTCCTTTTGACAGCGCATAGCCATTTCAATTGGCATAGCGTTTCTACCAGAGTTAGAAGTGATTAACATGATATCACCCTTTTCAATCTTATAGCTATCATAGATAACATCACTAACACCACTAGTCTTTTCCATAGCACCACTTCTTTGAGCACCAAATGAAGTTAATGTATCAGGATCTAACATAGCGTTAATGTTTCCTAATCCACCTGCTCTAGCAAACATTTCAATACCTAACATATGAGAATGACCAGTACCAAAAGTATGGATAACATGATCTGTCTCAATATTTTCAGCAAACTTCTTAGCTAATAAATCAATAACTTCCTTATTCTTTTCTACAGTATCCTTAGCTAACTGTAAAATTGTTTCTGTATATTCGTAACTCATTAGATTCTTCCTTCGTACTGTTTCTTAACAGCTTCATCATGTTGTTCATCACCAGTTAAGATTGGTAATGGATAATTATCTTGTTGTAATAATTCGATTGTTCTAGCTGCAGCAGCCTGTACAATTGCGTTATTGCAGATTGAAGAAACAGCTGTAACCTTTTCAATTGATGTAGTTGGTAATAATGCATCTCCATGAGGGCCGCAATTATCAATTACGATACTACCTAACTGATATAACTTTAATCCTGTTGGATGTCTAGAATCTTCAGCTAATGTATGAGACATACTAGTAATAACGATCACTGTATGTCCATGTTCTCTGGCGAATTTAGCAAAGTCAATACCGATACCATTGATACCTGAATTTGAGATAACGAAGAAAATATCGTTTTCTCTAATATCATATAAGTCATAAACGTATTGAGCTACACCAGTCTTTCTTTCGAAACTGTTCTTCTTATCTGAGAATTCCTCAAGAGATACTTTGTTGAAAACAACTGCATCACTTGAAGTACAGATATGGATTGGAACTAAGCTACCAGGTCTATTTGATACATCATAAGCTAAACCTACTGAATGGCCAGAACCGAACACCTGGATAACACCACCATTTTCAATACACTTAGCCATTGCCTGAGCAGTCTGTTCAATAGCGTCCTTCTGAGTTTCGTATAAGTTATCTAAAAGGCGCAATACTTCATCTTTATAAGTGTTAGCGTTAATCATGAACGAACTCTCCTTTCGTATGGATCAGTTAATGAATTGTTGTGAACGTCTGCTCCCTTAATGTTAGCTGATAATAATACAGGAGCCTTGCCAAATCTATCGATATAGAACTTATAGATTTCAGCATGTAACATCTGGGCTAACACATTACATACAGTTGTATTTGTCTGGCCAAATGGTACACCATTAATATCTAAAGCGTAATCAACAGCTTCACTATTCATATCTAACCATAAATCAGCATAGTCTAAAAGGCTTCCACCACAAGCATCGTAAGTCTTCTTATTAACAACAGCTACGACCTTCTGTCCCTTTGCCTTTGCTCTTCTAGCGATTTCTAAAGGTAGTTTTTCAGTTCCTTTTTCAGAAACGATACAATACATATCTCTATCATCTAACTGATATAATTCATCAAACTTATCAGCGATAGAAACATCTTCAAATGCTAAGCCTGTCTTAAATTCATCATCCTTATTTACTAAATGACGAATGATTAAGTCCTGCATTCTTAATGAGTGGAAATAAACGATTCCACCTGCACGATAGTTCAATTCATTAACGAATTCAACACCATGCTTAACACCAAATAACTGCACTACACCACCGTCTACCATGCACTGACCCATCATTTCAGCTACTTCAGTTAGCTTTGAGCTCTGTACATCGTAAGCGCTAGTAATGTTTTGTTTCAAAACATCAAAATATGCTTTTTTGATATCCATTATTTTAGCCTTTCTTTTTTGTTAATGTTTTAAAGAGATTCTTGATATTAGTGATTGGATTACCTGCTTTAATCTCTACGTTTCTAATTCTTTCCTGTTGAATCTTTAATGTTGATTTTTCTGGGATAAGCTTATCAAATTGCTTGTATGCTTCAGTAGTATTGAATGTTTCAACAGAAGCCTGTCTTCCATCCTTTAACTTGATTAATACCTGATAATCCTTTTCTGAACTAGTATTCCACTCAGAAATCTCATCATATTCAATTTCATAAGCTTTATCGTTCTTGAATAATACAACTCTATCTTTATAGAAAGTTAAAACGATGTAGTCCTTAACAAACTTTAATACTGCTAATCCTAAAGCAAGCACAAAAACACCTAATATCTTTGCGTAGATTGAGTTGATTAAAAAGATCAATACCGCAATAACTATCGCAACAACAATTGGGCTTTTTGGTTTGTAATAGACATCTGCTAATTTTTCGCTTGTAATCTGCAAGTCTTTAACATCTTGATATTCTCTCATATTGTTCTCCTAAAAAAAGGATAACTTCAATGAAGTTATCCCCTTACTCTTATAATAATCCGTTCTTCTTGATAGCAGCAAGAATGTCAATTGCTTCGTTCTGAGGAGTAATTCTTGAAGTTAACTGACCACCGAAGAATGTAGCGATTTCAGCGTAAGCCTTAGCTTCTTCTGAGTTACAAGCTACGAAATTAGTGATCATCTTATAATCCTTAGTTGGAGCGTTTGTACCAACGTTGAATTCCTTAGGAGTTACACCTGCTCTTAATAATTCAACTGCATCGAATGGAGTTCTGCAAACTACGAATAAAGTGTCAGCTTCATGTTCGTTTACATATGCAACTGTATCTGCGATAGAAAGAACCTTAACTGGAGTTCCTCTAGCAGCCATTGGTAATGCCATTAATAAAATCTTATCCTTACTTGCAGCATCATTAGCTACGATAATTTCCTTAGCACCAATTGCGTTCATCCAACTAGTAGCAACCTGACCGTGAATCATACGGCTATCTGTTCTCATGTGTTTAATCATAAATATTATCTCCTTGATTAATTATTTTCTATGGTTATTATACCATATATCGCATATTTGTTAAATAAAATAGGGAGCCATTTTTGGCTCCCTAATTAACTCTCTTATTAGATTACTTTGTAAGAATTCCTAAAGCGCCTAATACGAATGTTGTAGCAGTAACGATACCGATAACCTTTAATGGGCTAACCTTCTTTTCCTTAATTAACCAATAGCAGCAAGCAACCATTGCGATTGGAACTAATCTTGGGAACATGTTGTTTAATGAAGACTGAATGTCGATATAGTTAGGAATAACATTTCCAGCTTCGTCAACGATTGTACCGATCTGAATCTTACCGATAACGACACCGATCATAGAAGGAACGAATCCACCTAATACAGTAACGCCTAAGATTGAAGCAGCAGCCTGTAACTTATCTAATGTACCAGAACCAGATACGTCTGCGATAACTTCAGCACCCTTATTGTAACCATAGTTGAATAATGGCCACTTAGCGATGTGTGTAATTAATGATGGTAAGATAACGATTAATACTGATAACCAGTTACCTTCAGAAGCTAAACCAGCAGCTGTGATCCAGAATGGAGGACGTAATAATACAGTTGCGATTGTGTCACCGATAGCAGCTAAAGGACCCATTAAAGCAACCTTTAAGCTATCAGACATTTCTGTTTCATACTGTTCTTCTAATGCAACACAAGCACCAAATTCAAGAGCTGATGCGAATGGATTAGTATTGAAGAACTGAGCGTTTCTTTCAAGTTCTCTACAAACTTCTTCTTCTGTAGAATATAATTCCTTTAAAACTGGAGCCATTGCATATGCCCAACCAGCACCCTGCATCTTTTCATAGTTCCAGCACCACTGTAATGCATAATTATGTCTTACATTAGCAGCGTTTAAAGCCTTTTTAGATAATTTTGTGTTTGTTCTAGACATTATTCAGCACCTCCTACGAAGTTACCCATGAAGATTGAACCTAAAGCTAAACCTAATAATGCTAAAGCGATAGTATTTAATCCTACGAATGCATATAAAGTATAACCAATGATTAAGAAAGGCCAGAACTTCTTGATATCAATGTATGATAATAATAATGCGAAGCCGACTGCTGGTAATGAAGCACCAACAACACCTAAGCCCTTAGAAATCCATGCTACACTGTTTGCGAAGTCTGTTAATACTGTAACCTGATCGATTAAGCACATACCTAAGCAAACTGGGATAGTTCTTGATAATACCCAAGGAAGAACACCCATTAATGTCCACATTTCGAACTGCTTTTCATTATTCTTAGCTAAAGCGCCTTCAGCTAAATGCTGGAAAGTAGTAGTAGTTGCTCTACCTAAGATGTCCATCTGAGACATTAATAATGCTAATGCTGTAGCAACAACTAGACCTGCACCGATGTCGCCTGAATTGATGTATACAACAGTACCGAAAGCAGCACCTACTGTATAGTCAGGAATTGTAGCACCACCGAATGTAGCGAAGCCTAAAGACATCATTAAACACTGTGCACCAACTTCGAATCCCTTACCAGGGTCACCAGCAACGATACCAGCAACAACGCCTGTCCAAAGCATGTTGTTAGCAGCGATACCAGATAAGCTAGCTACAGTACTTAGACCGATGTATAGGCCTAAAATAATACCCATAACTAAATTACTCATATTTTAAGTATCTCCTTTATTTGTATTTTCATTGTAAGCGTTTTACTTTTAAAATGCAACACTTTCTTCACACAGTTAACACACAATTTGTGCGAAACATGGTCATTATTTACTATTTTTGCAAAAGTGTGCCATTATATTTCACTTTAGGTAATGAAATTTTGAAGGACATTTATTTCACAAATCCGAATTTTACAAGGGCATTATATAACCCTTCATCGCTAATGTGATCAGTGACATAATCTGCAGCGCTTTTCGCCTTTTCTGTACCATTTCCCATAGCTATTCCTAAGAATGCTTCTTGAAGCATATCAACATCATTATTAGCATCACCAAATGCGCAGATGTTTTCTCTTTCAAATCCAAACTCCTTAGCTAAGCGAATCATACCACTTGATTTACTAGTTCCAATTGGCATCGCTTCATTTGAGAAAGATAAGATGATATGTGTTTCTTCTGGCATTAATCTTCTGATTTCACTTCTAACGAATTCTGAATCTGTATAGTATAACAAATGTAATACCTCTTCATTTTCATATTTCTTGATTTCAGGAACCATAGTATATAGGCGATAGAATAAATCTTCCTTATCTTGGTCGTGTCTATTTAAATATCCTGATCCATCACTAGTAGCATATCTATAAGTAACATCATTATCATCAAATAGTTTTATTACTTCCTTAACTCTATTATCATCAATCTTAATAATCTTGACTTCTTTTTCTTTTTCAATATAAGCACCTGCGATACATACTACTCCATCCATTAGATCTAAATATCTTTGAGGTAGCATGCGCATTTCATCTCTACTTCTTGAAGTGCATATGCAAAGCTTATATCCATTTTCTCTTAGCTTTTCTAATCCTAAATATGTTGAATCTCTGACAGCTTTGATGTTGTGGTCAAATGTTGTTGAATCGATATCAAAAAAGAATATCTTAATCTGCTTACTGTAGTCTATATTATTATCTATCATATATATTTCCTCACTGTACCCATTATACAGGCTTTGTACTTTTAATTCCTTAAATTAGCATTTATAATTGTTTTAGAGGTAAAACTACATGGCAAACAAAAATAAAATAAAGGCAAAGGACGTTAATGGAATTAACGTGCATCATAATGGCAGACAAACTGTATATTATGATAATCTAACAAAAAAAGGATATATCATCGAAGATGAAGATGCTAAGAGCTTCACTTTATGGGAGATGAGATTACCACTAAGTGCTTCTCTTATTGTGTTCTCTCTATATTTAAAAGTTCCACAATTATTAGCAGTTGTAGTTGGTGTTGTAGCTTGCTTAGTATCTGAATTTATGTTCAGAACAAAATTCTTACCATCATTAAGAGTTGATAATAAGTTTGTTAAACCAGCAAGAAAGGCTTTATCATTAAGATTTGCGGAAAGATTATCAAAATTAAGATTAATTATTGCAACTGTGATCTGTGTGGCTTTAGTTATCTTATTAGTGGTTAACTTAAAGTTCTTAAACTATACAGGTATCTATCTAATTCTTTACTACATACTATTAGCAGTATCTGCTTACTTATTAGCAACATTCACTATGGCTTTATTAATTAAGCTAAAAACCAAATAATCATTAAAATGCAAAACAGAGCTAATCGTTCAAATAATTAGCTCTGTTTATTTTTAATCTTAATGGTTATCCACCATAATATTTATTAATAAATCTGTTCAGCTTTTTTATCTCTGCCCATTAATCTAGCAACTGTTTCCTTAGGATCAGCATTTAAATTAACAACGGCGTTTACTGCTTCCGCAATTGGTAATTCAACATTATACTTCTTAGCTAATTGCATAGCTGCTGGCAAAGCGTTGATACCTTCTACTACCATTCCAACCTGCTTAATAGCTTCTTGAGCAGGAATACCTTGTCCAATCAACATACCACAGCGGTTATTTCTAGAATGCATACTTGTCGCTGTAACAATTAAGTCACCAATGCCAGCTAAACCTGCGAATGTCTGAGGATTACATCCCATAGCCAAGCCCAATCTAGTGATTTCTGCCATACCTCTAGTAATGATAGCTGCCTTGGCATTATCCCCATAGCCGATACCATAAGAAATACCTGCTGCTAAAGCCATGACATTTTTCATAGCTCCGCATAATTCAACACCCTTAACATCATCGTTTGTATATACTCTCATACAAGTATTCATGAATTCATCCTGAACTAACTTAGCTGCTTCTTCATCCTTGCAGGCAGAAACGATTGTTGTTGGTAAGTCGATAGCTACTTCTTCTGCATGTGTTGGACCTGATAAAGCAACAATCTTGATGGTTGGATTTTGAATCTCATCCATAATAACTTCGCTCATTGTGAATAATGTTTCTGGCTCAATACCCTTAGCTACATCTACGATAACCTGATTATCAACAATATATGGTTTAGCACTTCTAGCAGTAGATCTTACAAATACTGAAGGAACCGCAAACATGATAATGCCCTTATCACAACAAGCGTCCTTAATATCCTTAGTAAAGACAATTGAATCAGGAATAATCATTCCCTTTAAATTAGGATGAGTTCTATTAGCAGCTAAATCTACTACTTCTTTTTCTAAAGCTGACCAAACAGTAACCTCATGAGAACAATTAGCTAACATTCTAGCTAAGGCAATACCCCAAGTACCTGCTCCTAAAATACCAATCTTCATATATTAACCTCCAAGAAAGTAATATTTCTTAATTACTTCTTAATTCTATCATATTATTATCTTTATACAAAATCGCCATATCCCATTGTTTTAGTTAATATACATTAATGTTAAAATAGTACATGAGGTAAATCGTTATGCAAACTTATACTACTATATATGGAAACGCTATTTCCATCGCTGATAATAACCCTGCTATGTATGGCAAAAACATCACACTACGCTATCCTATCACTTCTGGAGTGTCAGGTAGCAAAGTGAAATTAACACTAGACAACTTTACAGGTTATGAACCTGTAACAATCAATAAAGTTACTGTTGCCATAGCTGAAAATGATTTAGATTTTTTGGAAGGAACTTGCCAAACTGTAACATTTAATGGTTCTAGAGAAGTAACTATTGACCCATACGCTAATGTAGTCTCTGATGAAATAGACTTATTAGTCAAAAAAGGTCAAAGAATAATGGTATCAATGTATTTAAAAGATCACACACTATTAAGAAGTGGTGTTTTGATTACAGGACCATTATCAACTGGAGTATTTGCCACT
Organism: Erysipelotrichaceae bacterium; assembly: GCA_045599505.1. Lineage (GTDB taxonomy): Bacteria > Bacillota_I > Bacilli_A > Erysipelotrichales > Erysipelotrichaceae > UBA1783. Next base: position 32,592 of record JAZRWC010000068.1, read on the forward strand.
AACGATCAATGCGATATAGCTAAAATTGACCATAAGACATATAAACCAACTAACTGGTTCTATTTCTTAAGTCAAGTTGACGTTTTAACTGAAGATAATAGTAAATGTATCTTATGTTATGGTGATTCTATCACTGCTCAACATTGGCCAGATGTTTTACAGAAACATTTCCTAAGTGATGATTCAAATACTACTATTATCAGAAGAGCCGTTTCTGGAGCAAGAATTTTACGTCAATATCAAACTCTTCAATATGAATCATATGGTTTAAGCGCATTTAATAGAGCAAGTCATGAAATCACTGGTGAAAATGTTGATACTGTAATTATCCTTCAAGGAATCAATGATTTAATTCATCCAGTTGGAGTTGAAACTAATGAATTTAGACCATGGAGCGATTTACCAACAGTAGAACAGTTAATCGATGGTATTAGATATCTTATCAACATCGCTAAATCAAAAGACTATAAAGTTATAGTTGGTACCATCCTTCCAGTTGAAGGATGGCGTACTTATCAACCATTTAGAGATGCGATGAGACAAGCTGTTAATGATTGGATTAGAACAACTGATGAGGTTGATGGAGTAATCGATTTTGACTTAGCAACAAGAGATCCAGAAAATCCTAAGAAGCTAGTTAAAGAATACAATAGTGGAGATAATCTTCACCCTTCTAGCAAGGGATATGAAGTAATGGGTAAATTTGCTTACGACTATCTAAAAAACAATAACTACTAATCAACATAAAAGAAGCAAATTGCTTCTTTTCTTGTGGGTTATGAACAGATATTTGTTATAATTATAGAAAGTTTGAAGGGAGTGATAATATGGCTAGAAACTCTTTAGGTCCACGTGGATTTCTTACAGAAGAAGAACAACAAAATAAGCCAAAAGTAACCAAGGAATTAGTTATAAGAATATTCTCTTATTTAACACCTTATTGGTTCCAATTATTATTAGTATTTGTCATCATCATTATTTCATCAGTAATGGGATTATTACCATCAATCATTACTGGTAAAATCATCGACGTCGCAATTTTAGGAAAGGATATGGGATTATTAATTCAATTAGTAATCTTAGCAATAATTACCCTTACTACTTCCCAGGTAATTGGTGTATTAGAAAGTCACATTAATGGCTGGGTATCACAGAGAATTGTTTATGATATGAAAAACGAGATGTTCTCTCATTTACAGAGAATGCCTCATTCATTCTTCACTTCTGAAAAGCAAGGTGATATCATCACTAGAATGAACTCAGATATCTCTGGAGTAAGCAGTGCTATATCTTCTACATTAACATCTGTTATTTCTAATTTAGCAACTGTCATCACAACAATCGTTGCCTTATTACAGATGGATAGTAAATTAGCTATTATTGGTATTATTGTTATCCCATTATTAGTTATTCCAACTAAATCAGCTGGTAAATCAAGATACAACTTATTATCTCAATCTCAATCTAAACGAGATGAGTTAAACGATATTATCAATGAATCTCTTTCAGTATCAGGCTCATTATTAATCAAGCTTTTCACTCAAGAAGATACAAAAGATAAAGAATTTGACAAGATCAATAAGGAAGTAACAGACTACGCTATCAAGGAATCAAGAAGTGGTAGATGGTTTAGAGTTATCATGGGTGTATTCACTAACTTAGGACCATTATTAATCTATTTAGCTGGTGGTTATTTAATTATCGTAGCTGATGACTCAACATTAACTGTTGGTACAATTACAGCTACTGTAGCTATGATTAATAGACTATATCGTCCTATTGAATCACTACTAAATATCTCTGTTGATTTTACTAGATCTTTAGCTTTATTCTCTAGAATCTTCTCTTATTTAGATATGGTTCCTGAGGTACAGAATAGACGATTAACTATCAAACCTCCATTAAAGAAGACTGATATCGAATACCATAATGTAGAATTCTACTACAACAAAGATATTCCACTAATCAAGGATTTATCATTTAAAGTTCCAACAGGAAAGATGTACGCCATCGTTGGTCCTTCAGGCAGTGGTAAAAGTACAATCGTTAACTTATTACCAAGATTATATGATGTAAAATCAGGCAAGATTACCATCAATAATATCGATATTAAAGACTATGAATTATCTTACTTAAGAGACAATATTGGTGTAGTAACACAAGAAGCATACATGTTTAATGGAACAATAAGAGACAACTTATTATTCGCTAAAAACGATGCTACAGAACAAGAATTAATCAACGCTTGTAAGATAGCTAATATTCACAATTTCATCGTATCTCAGCCAAAAGGATATGATACAGAAGTTGGAAACAGAGGTTTAAAACTATCAGGTGGTGAAAAACAAAGGATCTCTTTAGCAAGAGTAATTCTAAAAGATCCAAAAATTCTAATTCTAGATGAAGCAACAAGTGCATTAGATTCAATCTCTGAAAACTCTATCCAGGAAGCATTAGAAGTAATGATGCAAAATAGAACGAGCATCGTTATTGCTCATAGATTATCAACAATCTTGGCAGCTGATCAGATATTAGTTGTTAGCGATGGAAGAATCGTTGAACAGGGTGAACATGAAGAATTATTAAAGCTTGATGGCATCTATAAGCAACTATATGAAACACAGTTTAGAAAAGTAATTCAGATGGAATCTGAGAAATAAAAAAATAGGCGTTTATGAATTTCATAAGCGCCTTTACTTTACTTATTTTTTGAAATCATCACCATAGTTAGGTGCACAGATATTTAATTCTGAAGCAAAGAATAACGAACCATCAAGCATTCTTTGTAATCTAACTACGTTATCTTCTTGGTTATTTGCGAATACAAGAGTATTTGGAATCAAATAAATTGAATCGTTATATAATTTGTACTTTCCTTCTACTAATTTGTAGATAGAACAGTTATTTAAGTACATTTCAAATGTACCATCTTCTTTAACTACTAATGTAGGAGCATTTCCATCAGCATAAGTTACATCAGTATACTCACCAATAATAGCTGAAGCATATGAGTTACCAGCGCTCTTTTTTACTGAGACTGTTATTTCTTTTTCAGTTCTATTTTCAAACTGATCGCTAGCTATAACAACAATCTGATAATCACCTTCTGCAAAGGCATTGATTACTCCTGTATAGTGTAATGAATCACTTACATCACCATCAAATTCATCTACTGCCTTGGCGTTATCCAATAATACAAATGTTCCTCCATAAGGAATATCGATTTGTTCATCAACTTCAATTTCAGGTCCTTGGTAATCTTTAACCATCACTTTATAAGTTACTTCAGTGCTCTTACTACCTAAAGCTACCTTATAAACAACTTCATATTCACCTGGTTTTGTATTATCGATACCATCATTAACAACTGTAAATGTTAGTCCCGCTTCCTCAACATCGCTAATAAATGTTAGAGGATCATAACTGCCATTTTGATCTATAATACGAGTTGTCTGTACTACAACTGGCTCAAACGGTTTTGATGAGCAGCCTGATAAAAACAACATCATAATTACTACACATATAAGAACTTTTCGCATGATATCACTCCCTATATTTATGTGCAAAAAATACGTATTTATATTATAATACTTTTAAGATATATTTATCCAGTAAGGAGACAACTGCAATATGAAGAAAGGTGTAATCCCAGCGCTTATAGCCGCTGCAGCTGCAACAACAGCAGTAGTTATTTTTGTTGAAAAGAAGAGAAAAGAAGCAGGTACAGTAAAGATTGTCGAAGTTAATAATAAACCAAAACCACCCCTTCCACCTATCTTAAATAAAGAAGAGAAGGAAGTCGTTGAAGTAAAGCCTGTAGAAAAAGTAGAAGAAAAAATGATGGAGCTTCCAATTGAAGAGCCAACATATGCTACATTTGATGACGTCGAATCAGCTGATTGGCCAGAAAATAATACAGATTCATGGAGTGTACCTGAACAGAAAGAGGAAACTCCCTGGCAAGAAACAGAATTAGTTGAAGAACCAACTGAAACTTGTGAAGAGCCACAGCAAGAAGAATCATGTAGTGAGCCAGTTACTGAAGAACAGCCAGTTGAAGAAACTTGCATAGAGACTGAACAAACTGAAGAATGTGTAGAAGAACAGTGTGACGAATGTTCTGAAGAAGAACAATCTACTGAAGTTTGTGAAGAATCACAAGAACAACCATGTGAACAGTGTACTGAGTCTCAACAAGAAGAGTCTTGTGATGAGGAGCTTTCTGAACAACAGTGGAGTGAACCAGAACAGACAGAGGAAGATGTAGAAGAACAATCTACTGAATCTTGGGAAGAACCTCAAGAAGAACCCTGGCAAGAAGAAACTGAGGCTTCTTGGAATGAACAGCCTCAAGAGGAGTCTAATGAACAAGAATGGACTGAACAAATTGAAGAGACTTGGTCAGAACCTGAACAGACAGAGGAATACGTAGAAGAACAGTCTACTGAATCTTGGGAGCAACCTCAGGAAGAACAGCAGTGGGACGAACCTGAACAAACTGAGGAATACGTAGAAGAACAATCTACTGAATCTTGGGAACAACCTCAAGATGAGCAATGGCAGGAACCTACTGAACAGTGGAACGAACCACAGCAAGAAGAGTCTTGGAATGAAGAATCTTCTGAACAGCAGTGGGACGAACCTGAACAAACTGAAGAATCATGTACTGATCAGACTGAAGAAACTTGGAATGAACCAGAACAGACAGAGGAATACGTAGAGGAACAGTCTACCGAATCTTGGGAACAACCTCAGGAAGAACAGCAGTGGGAACAGCCTCAGGAAGAACAGCAGTGGGAACAGCCTCAAGAAGAACAGTGGCAGGAGCCTACTGAACAGTGGAACGAACCACAACAAGAAGAGTCTTGGAATGAAGAATCTTCTGAACAACAATGGAGCGAACCTGAACAAACTGAAGAATCATGTACTGATCAGACTGAAGAAACTTGGAATGAACCAGAACAGACAGAAGAATACGTAGAAGAACAGTCTGCTGAATCTTGGGAACAGCCTCAAGAAGAACAGTGGGAAGAACCTGTTACTGAAGAAGAACAGCCAGTTGAGGAAACTTGGTCAGAGACTGAAGAAGTATATGAAGAAAGCTATCCTGAAGAAACAGAAGTAATTGAAGAAACAGCAACTGAACCATCTGAAGTTGAAGAAGAACCTTCTGAACCTCAGGACGAAGTAGTACTTCCTTCAATTGAAGAATTAATTCAGGAAATCGAAAATCCTGAAGAAACTAATTTAGAATCATTATCAGATCAGACAGATTTAAAACCTATCGATTTTGATGAACAGTTGTTAGAAATTGTTGATGAATCTACAGCAAATGAACTAATCATTGATGATTTATTGAATGACTTTGATGAAGAAGCTGAAATGATTGAAGAAGTAATGGAGACAATCGAAGAAGCTGAAGATGAAGTTGAACAGATCGCTGATGAAAGAACATTATCACCTGAAGAATTATTTGAATTATATCGTCAACAATATCCTTCAGTAACAACTAACAAGATGACTTCAATTATCAAGCAGATTGGCTTAATGATGGAAGCAGTTGGAAATTGTGATTCAATCAGCCTACAGCATTTCGCAATGTTCACAAATAGTGAAGATAAAGAAAAATACGCTAATGTTGCTAAGGTTGAAGGATATGATGTTGAGTATACTAGAAATGAAAATGAATTATACTTATACAACACTGTATCATCAGATGTAAGAGTATTAACAAGAATTATCTTACAGCTTGCTCAAGACTTAGCTGAATACAAAGGAAGCTACAGAGGTTGGGCAGTAAATAAAACTTATTAAGAGAAGCTAACGCTTCTCTTTTTTTGGCCCAAAAGAAAAAGTGTCAAATGACACTTTCTGCGTTCTATTGGTGCACCGGATGAGACTTGAACTCACACGACTTTCGCCATACGCCCCTCAAACGTACGCGTCTACCGATTCCGCCACCGGTGCCTAAAAACTAGCGGAATTGTTCGTATCCAACTTCAACTAAATATAAACCTTGTGGTTCACCATTGAAATGGCAAGCTTGTTTATCTTTAGCTTCTAATATTTTTTCTATCTCTTCTGTAGAAATCTTACCTAAACCAGCTTCGATAATGGTTTGTGCTAACATTCTAACCATATATCTTAAAAAGCCATCTCCATAGAATGATAGAGTGATTAAATCATCTTTTTTGGTGATTTCAATCTTATAAATTGTTCTAATCTGGTCTTCGATCTCATCTTTTCCAGTAGCGTTAAAGCTAGTGAAATCATGAGTCCCTTCAAACACTTTTGCAGCCTTTTCCATTAACCCTAAATCAAGCTTATAGCCAACGTAACGGCTGTAATTAGCTAATAGTGGATTGTATTCACCATTAATTATCTTATAATCGTAATGCTTCCAAAGAGCGTTAAAACGAGCGTGGAAGTCATCACTAACCTCTTCTATTGATCTTACATAAATATCATTTGGAAGTTGAGAATTAACAGATTTAACAAAATCCTTAAATCTCTTTTCAGTGTCAAAGTGGAATACCTGACCAACTGCATGGACCTTTCCATCAGTTCTTCCTGAACCAGATACTTTGATTTCACTATTAGTTATTTTGCTTAAAGCGATATTTAATGCTTCTTGAATAGATGGTTTATTGTTTTGAATTTGCCATCCATTATAATTTGTTCCATCATATGAAACTACTGCTTTATAACGCATACTATAATACCCAAATTGATAAAGCGATTAAGCCAGCTAATAATAGGATGAATCCAGCCATTACAACATGGTCTGCCATAGTGTACTTAAGCTGTCTATATCTAACTCTTTCAGCACCAACTACATAACCTCTAGCTTCCATTGCATCAGCTAATTCATCAGCCTTCTGGAAACATGATACAAATAGTGGAACAATTAATGATAGAATCGCATTAATCTTTTCCATAAATGAGCCATTTTCCATATCAACGCCACGTGATGCCTGTGCTTTCATAATTCTTTGAGCTTCTTCAATTAATGTAGGAATAAATCTTAAAGCTAGAGAAATCATCATAGCGATATCATGTGTAGGAACCTTAATCTTTTCTAAAGGTGCTAATAAATCTTCAATACCTAAAGTCAAATCTAATGGCTTAGTTGTAGCAGTTAATAATGTTGTAACTGTGATCATTAAGAAGATTCTTAACACAATATACAATGTCTGAATGATTGCGTCTGAATAAATTTTAATCTTCCAGAAAGATACTAATAATGTTCCTGTCTTTAATACAAACATGTTAATTACTAACAAGAATACTAACATGAACATTGAAGGCTTCATTGATTTCAAGATATATGAGAACTGAAGCTTAGCGCAAATTACTGCTGCCATTAAAATAGCAGCGACAATTCCATAACCTAAGAAACCTGTTGGAATAAATACAGCAACCAAGATAATAACCATTACCTTAATCTTTGTTCTTGGATCTAACTTATGAATAAATGAATTTAATGGAATGTATTTTCCTAATGTAATGTTACCCATTATTTACACCTCTTAGCTATTGCATCAGCTAAAGCACTAATTGATAAAACATTACTATCAATTTCTAGTCCTCTTTCCTTACATAAATCACGGAAGTGAATAATAACAGGTGGAACTATCTTTGCTCTTTCCATATATTCGCTATTTTCAAAGAATGTCTTCATATCTGTATGAGTAATCATCTTACCCTTTTCCATTACTATTACTTCATCACAATAATCTAGAACGTGTTCCAT
>JAZRWC010000069.1:0-11438 GCA_045599505.1 Erysipelotrichaceae bacterium
AGAAATAGTTAATACTATAAAGCAAGATTATGTTATAGTTTCAGGATTAGCTAAAGGTGTAGACGCATTAGCACATGTAGAAGCGAATAATACTATCGGTGTTATTGGTAATGGGTTAAATTATATTTATCCAAAAGAGAATGCTGAATTATATGATTATATGAAAAGATATCAGTTAATTATTACTGAGTATCCAGCAGATGAAAGATGTAAGAAATATTACTTTCCATTTCGCAATAGAATCATTGCGGCACTAGCCAGTAAGATTATTGTTACACAAGCCAAAAAGAAGTCTGGAACGATGTTAACAGTTAATGAAGGATTATTATTAGATAAGGAAATATACGCTGTAGTTTATCCATATGACACTACAGAAGGTGATGGATGCAATCAATTAATTGAACAAGGAGCCCTTATGATTACAAAAGATAATTTATCTTCATTATTTGACAAATCAAAAATTAAATGATAGTAATATATAAGTTGAAATGTGTTCAATATACTTATAAAAATGTAAGTTAGATATAAAAAGAGGATATATTAATGAAGAAAGCTGCAACAAAGAAAATCAAAAATCTGGTTATTGTTGAGTCTCCATCAAAAGCAAGTACAATTGAAAAATATTTAGGCTCTGATTATGAAGTAATCGCTTCAAAGGGCCATATTTGTGATTTAGCTACTACTGGAAAAGGTGGTTTAGGAATCGATGTCGATAATGATTTTAAGACTACTTATGTTATATCTCCAGCTAAAAAGCCTACAGTAAAGCTATTAAAGGATAAGGTAGCTGCTAGTGAAAATGTTTTATTAGCAACCGACCCGGATAGAGAAGGTGAAGCTATCGCTTATCATTTAGCTAATAATTTAAATATTGATATTAATGAAAATAATCGTATTGTTTTCCATGAAGTAACTAAACCGGCTGTTACTAGTGCTATTTCTCAAGCTAGAAAAGTAGATATGGATTTAGTCGATTCTCAAGAAACAAGAAGAATTTTAGATAGAATTATCGGTTTTAAATTAAGTGCTTTATTAAATAGCAAAATCAAATCAAAATCTGCTGGTAGAGTTCAATCAGTAGCTTTAAAACTTATTGTTGAAAAGGAAGAAGAAATCAAGAAATTCGTCAGTGAAGAATATTGGACAATTAGCGCTGATTTCAATAAAGATAAGATTAGTTTCAAAGCTGATTTAACTAAAATTGATAATAATAAGGCTGAAATCAAAAATGAAGCAAGCGCTAATGAAATTACTTCATATTGTGAAAACAAAGAATTTACAATTGCGGATATTAAAGAAGAAAAGAAACATAAGAAAGCTAAACTTCCTTATATTACTTCAACATTACAGCAAGATGCTGCAAATAAACTATATTTCACTTCTAAAAAGACAATGTCTATTGCTCAAAGACTATATGAAGGTGTTAATATCGGTAGTGCTACTACAGGTTTAATTACTTATATGCGTTCAGATTCAAATAGATTGTCTGATGTGTTTATGGCTAGCGCTAAGGAATATATCAAGAATACTTATGGAGATAATTATGTTGGATTCTATCATCAAAAGGTTGATAAGAATGCTCAAGATGCTCATGAAGCTATTAGACCAACAAATATCAACAATACTCCTGAATCTATCAAGAAATACTTAACTAATGATGAGTATAGACTATATAAACTAATTTACAATAGAACATTAGCTTGTCTGATGGCTGATGCTATATATAAAGCTACAACTGTTAAGTTATTATGTGATAAGTATGAATTTACTAGCAATGGTAGAATTCTATTATTTGATGGTTACTTAAAGGTTTATGATGATAACGATGATGATGCATTATTACCAAATCTATTAGTTGATGAAAAGTTGACTCCAGTAGCTGTAACTGGTAAGCAGCATTTCACTGAACCACCTGCAAGATATACTGAAGCTAGATTAATCAAGGCAATGGAAGAAAATGGTATCGGTAGACCATCAACATACGCTACTATCATTGACACTTTAATTAAGAGAGAATATGTATCTTTAGAAAAGGTTTCTGAAAAGAGCAGAACAAAGGTATTTATCCCTACTGATCAAGGTATATTAACAACTAAAAAGCTTGATGAATTCTTTAAGGATATTATCAATATCAAATATACTGCCAATATGGAATCACAATTAGATATGATAGCTGAAGGTGACTACGAAAAGTTAAAGGCTTTAAATGAATTCTATAAGCCATTTATGGATTTAGTAGATTATGCTAAAAATAACATGGAAAAACTTGCTCCTACTAAGGTTGGCAAGGTGTGTCCAGAATGTGGTAATGAATTAGTTATCAGAAAAGGTAAGTATGGTGAGTTTATTGCCTGCAGTAATTATCCTACTTGTAAGTATTCAGAAAACTTAACTAATACTTCTCAAGAAGATAAAGTTGAAGAAGATATTGGTACATGTCCAGAATGTGGCAATAAGTTAGTAACTAAGATGGGTAGATTTGGAAAGTTTGTTGCTTGTTCAAATTATCCTAATTGTAACTATATTGAAAAGAAGAAAAAAGAACCTGCTAAGGAAACTGGTGAACTTTGCCCTGAATGTGGTAAGCCATTAGTAGAAAGAACTAGCAGATATGGCAAGAAGTTTGTAGGCTGTTCAAATTATCCTAAGTGTCATTACATCAAGAATGATAATTCAAAGCCTAAGAAGGTTAGAAAGGCAAAAGATGAATAGAGTAAACGTAATTGGTGCCGGGTTAGCTGGATGTGAAGCTACTTGGCAATTAGTAAGAAGAAATATTCCAGTACGTCTATATGAGATGAGGCCACAAAAATCTACAGGTGCTCATTCTACAGGCGGTTTTGCTGAGCTTGTTTGTTCTAATTCATTAAGATCAAATATGTTAACAAACGCTGTTGGATTATTAAAGGAAGAGATGAGAAATCTTGATTCTATTATTATGAAAATAGCAGATAAAAATGCGCTTCCTGCTGGAAGTGCTTTAGCTGTGGACAGGATTGGTTTCTCTACAGAAGTTACAGAAACTATCAAAAATCATCCACTTGTAGAAGTTGTTAATGAAGAAATTACAGAGATTCCAGAAGGACCAACAATTATCGCTACCGGTCCATTAACAAGTGATGGATTAGCTGAAAAGTTAACTGAATTCTTTGAGACAGACTCTTTGCATTTCTTTGATGCTGCAGCTCCTATTATCACAAAAGAATCAATCAACTTTGATATCGCTTATTATAAAAGCAGATATGATAAAGGCGATGCTGACTATATAAATTGTCCTATGACAAAAGAACAGTTTGATGCTTTCTATAATGCATTAATTACTGCTGAAACTGCTGAAGTACATGGTGCTGATAAGGAACAGTATTTTGAAGGATGCATGCCAGTAGAAGTAATGGCAAAAAGAGGACCTCAGACATTAACATTTGGCATGTGTAAGCCTGTTGGCTTAGATCATAATGGCCAAAGATATTACGCTGTAGTTCAATTAAGACAGGATAACGCTATTGATACTTTATATAATATTGTAGGTTTCCAAACACATTTAAAATGGGGAGAACAGAAAAGAGTATTCAGAATGATTCCAGGATTAGAAAACGCTGAAATCGTTAGATATGGTGTTATGCATAGAAACACATATATGAAGGCTCCTTTAGTATTACGTACTACTTATCAAAGTAAAAAACGTGATGATTTATTCTTTGCAGGTCAAATGACAGGTGTAGAAGGATATATTGAATCAGCTGCTAGTGGATTACTTGCAGGTCATAATATGGCTTTATTAATGGAAGGAAAGCAGCCTGTTGAATTGCCAAATACAACTATGATGGGTGCAATGGCATATTATATTACTCATGCTGATGAAAACTTACAACCAATGAACGCCAACTTTGGTATCTTCAATTTAGAAACTCAAGTTAAGAAATCAGAACGTAAAGAAGCTTATGCAAAGCAAGCTTTACCTATTATTAAGAAGTACGCTAGTGAGTGGTAAAACATGGATGAACTTTTAGATAGCTTTCTAAAATATATATACGCATCTAACTCTTCAAGTGAGAATACTGTTGTTTCTTATGGAAGAGATATAACTTCTTTTATCCAATTTCTAAAGGATAAGGAGGTTAATAGTTTTATTGATGTCGATAGAAATATGGTTTTAGAATACGTAGCTAAATTAAGAACTAGTAGTTTGGCTAATAACATTTCTAATCGTACTATAGCACGTCATTTAAGCTCACTAAGAAGCTTTTATAAATACCTTAATAATATAGGTGAGATCAATAATAATCCTTTTACAGCTATTAAAATCAAGGTAGAGAAGAATAAACTTCCTGATTATCTGTTTGAAGATGAAATTGATTTATTAATGAATTGTTTTGATTTAAGTGATGATGTTGGTTTACGAAATAGAGCGATATTTGAAACTATGTATGGATGTGGTTTACGACTAAGTGAATTATGCAATCTTAAACTATCAGATATCGATTTCGACAATAAGATTTTATATATAACTGGTAAGGGATCAAAACAAAGAATTGTCCCTTTCTATGATATGATTGATAAACTATTAAGAAGATATATTATCAATATCAGGCCAATCAACATGCCTGTTTATGATAATGTCTTTGTTAATAAGAATGGAAAGCCATTCACTGGTAGAGGAATTGAGTATATTCTGAATACTGTTATTTTGGATAATGCTTTACCATTTACAGCTCATCCTCATACATTAAGGCATTCATTTGCCACACATTTATTAGATAAAGGTGTAGATTTAAGAGTTGTTCAACAATTATTAGGACATGCTTCCTTATCTACAACTCAGATTTATACTCATGTTACTGTAGAACATTTAAGAGAATGTTATGATAAAGCATTCAAGAATGTTAATTTTTAAGAGGTTTTATATGAAATTCTTTTTAGGCCTTTGGGCTAGCAAAATCTATTACAAATTTTTTGAAAAGAATAAAGAAGCAGATCGTATGGGCATTGTTGCCTTAACTTTTGATGATCTGTTTTTAAAGCATATAGCTAAACCTAAAATCGTTATTGCGGTTACTGGTACAAATGGTAAAACTACTACTTGTAACTTATTAAATGATTTATTTACTAAAGCAGGATATAAGGTAGCTTTCAATTCTGATGGATGTAATCTAAGACCTGGATTATCTAAAGCTTTAATATTAAATACTTCTATTTTTAATAAGCCTAAAGCAGATGTAGCTATTTTAGAGTTTGATGAACTATCAACTAAGTACTTACTTGATTGTGTTAATCCTGATTATGTAATTGTTACAAACTTATTTATGGATACAATGGGTAGAAATGGTCATACTGACTATGTTTTCAATAAGATTAATGAAGGTTTACCTAAAAATGCTAAACTTATCCTAAATAGTGATGATTTGATTTCTTCTCAACTTGGAAATGATAACGAAAAGGTTTTCTTCTCATTTGCGAAACAGGATTTTGAACTTCAAGTAACTCTTTCTAGCAATTGTGATATGAAGGTTTGTCCTAATTGTTACAGCACTTTAAAATATGATTTTGTTAGATATCATCATATCGGTAAAGCTCATTGTGATAAGTGTGGATTTACTAATTATCCAGCAGATTTCATCTGTGAAAGAATAGAAGATGGTAGAATGATTGTTAATGGTGAAAGTTATAAAATGATTAATGATTCATTATTCAATGTTTATAATCAATTAGCTGCTTTAACATTAGCTAAGGAATTTGGTATTACAAATTGCGCCTCATCTTTTGAGTCAATGGAAATTGTTAAATCTAGATATTCAAGTATTAAAGCAGGTAATGTTGAGATTATTCAACAGATGACTAAGGGACAAAATCCAGTTTCATTATCTAGAGCTATGGATTACGTAAGTAATTTATCTGGAGAAAAAGAATTAATCATTATCATTGATGATGTATTTGATAAGAGAAGTACTGAAAGAAGCGAAGTAATCTCATATATCTATGATACAGATTATGAATGTTTAAATAAGCCTGATATTAAAAAGATTATCGTTGCTGGTGTAAGAAGTTTAGACTACAAAGTAAGAATCTTGATGGCCGGAGTTGATCCTCAAAAGGTTATTGCTGTAGAAGATGAAATTGATACAGTTAAGTATATTGATAAAGACATTGAAAAGCTTGTTATCGTTAATGATATGTATCAAGATAAGACATGTAAGAAAATTATCGAATTAGCAAAGGAAGTACTAGTATGATTATAGAAATGTTATATTCAAATGTTGCTGGTATGTATGGAGATAATTACAACATCTCATTTTTAGCTAATAGTAATGCTGATATCAAAGTAATTTACACAGAGTTAAATGATGAACCTTACTTTGTTAATAATGATGTTGATATGATCTACATGGGCTCAATGATGGAAAGATATCAACCTATCGTTGTTGATAGATTAAGAAAATATACTAGTAGAATAAAAGAGCTAATTGAAAATGAAACTATATTTTTGATTACTGGAAATGCGCTAGAGATTTTTGGTGAGTGTATTGATGATCAAAAGTGTTTAGGAATCTTTGATTTTAAGTCTAATAGAGATTTCTCTCATCATCATAATTCATGCTATTTAGGTAAATTTAATGATATGGATATTGTAGGATTTAAGAGTTGTTTCTCTTATAGCTACAAAAATAATCTTCCTTTGTTTACAACTGTAAAAGGTTATGGATTTAAGGATGATAATAGTATTGAAGGAGTAAAATATAAGAACTTCTTTGGTACATATTTAATTGGCCCATTATTAATTCTTAATCCTGATTTTACGCACTATCTATTAAAATTAAAGAATTCAGATTGCAAATTACAATACGAAAAAGAAATCTATGATGCTTATTTAGCAAGAGTAAAAGAGTATAAAGAATATCAAGATTTCAAAGAATTTAAGCATTAAAGCTGGATGATACAATTCAGCTTTTCTTTTTGCAAAAACATATGAAAAATAAAGGATTTTCTGCAATTTTTACTATTGTTTTGACAATCGTTTATGATATAATTAGTAAGCGCGTGAATGCGCTATATTTACACACACCATGGATTCAGTTATTCCGTGCACGCAAGTGTTAATGCTGTTAGAAGTGGTGGAGGAAACAACGGAATGGAGGTAATTTAAAATGTCAGTTGTTACAATGCGTAAACTGCTAGAAGCAGGTGTTCATTTTGGTCACCAGACAAGAAGATGGGATCCAAGAATGAAGTCAAACATCTATACTGCAAAGAATGGTGTTCACATCATCAACTTAGAAAACACATTAGTTGGTGTTGATGCAGCATATGCAGCTATGAAGGACATCGCTGAAAAAGGCGGTAAGGTATTATTCGTTGGTACTAAGAAGCAGGCTCAGGCTATCGTTATGGAAGAAGCTTTAAGAAGTGGTTCTTTCTATGTTAACCAGAGATGGTTAGGTGGTACTTTAACTAACTACCGTACAATCCAGAAGAGAATTAGAAGACTTGTTGAAATCCAGCAGATGGAAGAAACAGGAACAATCAACAATTACACTAAGAAGGAAGTTATCATCATCAGAAAAGAAGCTGAAAAGTTAGAAAACTTCTTAGGTGGTATCAAGGAAATGAAGAAGTTACCTGATGCATTATTCATTGTTGATCCAAAGGAAGATTACAATGCAGTATTAGAAGCTAGAAAGTTAAATATCCCAGTATTTGGTATCTGTGATACTAACTGTGACCCAGCATTAGTTGACTATGCTATTCCTGGTAACGATGATGCTTTAAAGGCTATCAAGTTATTAACAGGTTTAATGGCAGATGCAATCGTTGAAGCTAAGGGCGGCGTATTAGAAGTTGCTTACACTACTGATGAATTACCAGAAATCACTATGTCTGATGTAATCGTAGCTGTACAGGAACAGGCTGCTGAAAACGAAAGAAAGAGAAGAGCTAAGTTCGAAGAAAAGAGAGCTCAGCAGAATCGTAATCAGCATAGAAATTACCAGAGAAGAGAAAGACCAGTAGCTGCAGAAGCTACAAAGGCTGAAAAACCAGCAGAAACAAAGAGTGAGGACTAATTAAAATGGCAGTATCAATTGCAGATGTTAAGGAACTAAGAGAAAGAACAAGTGCCGGTATCGCTGATTGCAAGAAGGCTTTAGAAGCTTGCGAAGGCAATATGGAAAAGGCAATCGACTGGTTAAGAGAAAAAGGTATCGCTAAGGCAGCAGGTAAGGCTAGCAGAATTGCTGCTGAAGGTTTAGCAAGCGTTATCGTTAATGGCAACGAAGCAGTATTAGTTGAAATCAACTCAGAAACAGATTTCAGTGCTAAGACTGATAAGTTCAAGGATATGGTTAAGTTAGTTGCAACTACTATCTTAGAAAAGAAGCCAGCTACAGTTGAAGAAGCATTAGAATTAACAGCAGGTAGTGATAAGTTATCAGAAGTTATCGCTGCAGTATCTTTCGCTACAGGTGAAAAGATGACTTTAAGAAGATTCGAAGTTATTGAAAAGACTGATGATCAGGTATTTGGTCAGTACGTTCACTTCGATGGTAAGACAGGCGTTGTTGTTGTATTAAACGGTGACAAGGCTGATGTTGCTAAGGGTGTTGCTATGCAGTTAGCTTCTATGAAGGCTGAATACTTAACAAGAGAAGACATCCCTCAGGAAAAGATTGATCATGAAACTGAATTACAGACTAAGATTGCTAATGAAGATCCTTCATTCTCTAAGAAGCCTGAAAAGATTCAGCAGAGCATCATTAATGGTAGAGTTTCTAAGACTTTCCAGGAATCTTGCTTAGTTGACCAGTCATACATCTTAGATGGTACATTAACTGTTGGTAAGTTCTTAGCTCAGAACAATATGACTGCAGTTAAGTTCGTAAGATTCGTAGTTGGTGAAGGTATCGAAAAGAGAGTAGATAACTGGGTTGAAGAAGTAATGGCTGCTGCTAAGGGCAACTAATTACTAATAAGACATTTTAGTTAAAAGAAAGATGCATGAAAGTGCATCTTTTATTTTTATAATCTAAAATTATGTGATATGATAATTACAGGAATATTTTGATATTATAGGAGGGTTTTTATGCCATTAGTTACATCAAAAGAAATGTTCAAAAAAGCATATGAAGGCGGATACGCTATTGGTGCTTTCAACGTTAACAACATGGAAATCATTCAGGGTATCACAGAAGCTGCTAAAGAATGCAATGCTCCAGTTATCCTTCAGGTTTCTAAGGGTGCACGTGCTTATGCTAACAGAACTTATTTAGTTAAGTTAGTTGAAGCTGCTGTTATCGAAACTGGATTACCAATCGTTTTACACTTAGACCATGGTGATTCTTTCGAAACTTGTAAGAGCTGTATCGATGATGGTTTCACATCAGTTATGATCGACGCATCTTCTAAGCCATTTGAAGAAAATATCGCTATCACTAAGCAGGTAGTTGAATATGCACATGCTCATGGTGTAGTAGTTGAAGCTGAATTAGGAACATTAGCAGGTGTTGAAGATGAAGTTCAGGTTTCTGCTGAAGATTCATCATATACTCGTCCTGAAGAAGTAGAAGAATTCGTAAGAAGAACTGGTTGTGACTCATTAGCAATCGCTGTTGGTACAAGCCATGGTGCTTACAAGTTCACTCCAGAACAGTGTACAAGAAACGAAAAGGGTGAATTAGTACCACCTCCATTACGTTTCGATATCTTAGAAGAAGTTCAGAGAAGATTACCTGGATTCCCAATCGTATTACATGGTGCTTCTTCTGTACCACAGGAATATGTTAAGATGGTTAACACATACGGTGGTAACATGCCTAATGCCGTAGGTGTACCTGAAGAACAGTTACGTCAGGCTGCTAAGTTAGCTGTATGTAAGATCAACATTGACTCTGACTTACGTTTAGCTTTAACTGGTACAATCAGAAAGTTCTTCGTTGAACATCCTGAAAAGTTCGACCCACGTGAATACTTAAAGCCAGCACGTGCTAACATCAAGGAAGTTGTAAAGCACAAGATCGTTGATGTATTAGGTTGCGACAACAAAGCTTAATAATTAAAAATATTACTAAAAAAGAAAGATTGTGTTTCGAAAGATTCACAATCTTTTTTAATTATCAAAAAGAAAAGAGCATATAGCTCTAATCGATTGTTAAGTTTTTAGCCCATTTTTCTGAGCCTACTAATTTAGCTCCAGCGTATAATCTTACAGCCTGTTCAGCTTGGCAGAATAATAACGCAGTAGCTACATGTTGTACATTAAATACAAGGATACTTATAAAGGCAATTGGAATACCAACAGCATACATAATTCCTGAATCTAACCAAGTTATAACCTTACTTTCACCACCACTTCGTAATGTCGCAAAGTTAACATAATTCATAATTCTCATTAGTACTTTAAAGGCAAATACATAAAGTATTAATATCGCTTCATCGTAAATTGAAGAATCTGTAACAGAGAACATTGATAAGAAGAACTTATGAAATAATACTATTGAAATAGTAATCATACATCCAATCACAAATGTTATAAACTCAAAGTAATGTCTTTCCTTTTTAGCTTGCTCTATCTTATTTTCACCAAGAGTATTTCCTAATACAATTCCTACTGAAGCTCCATAACCATATATAGCAAACAGGAATATTTCATTTACCTGATAAGCTACATAATATGAGTCCATCGCATTCTTTCCTAAATAGCCAAATGCTTTTGAGAATAAACCAGTTCCAAAACCAAAGATTGCTTCATTGAATATTAATGGTAATGACTTATCGGTAATTCTTCTAACAAATCGCATATCAAAGCTAAACATCTCTTTGAATGATCCAATAAATATTGCTTTTGTTAATAGAGAATGTACAAGGTAAACAATACTTGAAATTCCTACTGAAGCAAAAGATCCAATAGCTGCACCTTGTAAACCTAATTGTGGAAAACCAAAATTACCAAAGATTAATAAGTAGTTTAGAACCAGATTTGTAAATCCTGAGATGAATGTTACAGTCATCGCAAACTTTTGTCTTCCAACACATCTGTATAAAGTCGCAAATGCATTACTTAATGCAGATACTGGAAGAGATATTACCATAATTGATAAGTATGTATACCCATTAGCTATAACTTCAGGATCGTTTAGATAAAAAGCTAATATCTTTTCGCCTAACAATAAGAATATTCCTATCCACATAATCGCAAATGATACTGATACAGCTACATTGAAACCAAATGTTTTCTTTAACTTATCGTAATCTTTTGAACCAAAATATTGGGATGCATAGATAGTTATACCAGCACTTAATCCATAGTTACCATAATAGAAAACTCTATTGAATTGAGCAGCATTACTTACTGCTGTAGTCATATGAATAGCAGCGACCATAATAGAGTCGATGATTTCCATTGATGAACTTAGTAAATTTTGAATAGTTATCGGTAGAGCTACCTTTAA
>JAZRWC010000070.1:0-7589 GCA_045599505.1 Erysipelotrichaceae bacterium
TGATGAGAACTTAGAAAATTCAAAATATAAATTAATGAATTTATATGGTGAATACCAAATAATTCCCTATGAAGAGTTTAATATCTTTACAAATCACACTTATAACAATTATATCTACACCTCAAATAATCCTGAGGTAGCTGAAATAAGTGAAGAAGGTATAATAAACGCTAATAGTGAAGGAAAAGCTATCATAAGTATTCAAGATGATACAGGATTAAAATCAAATTACATAATTAATGTTAGCAATCTAGTAACTAAGATCAATGTTTCTAATAGCATTATTTCATTACATAGGGGGAATGGAGCTAATATAGGGGCATCAGTTTCACCTAGTAACGCAAATAATAGACAGTTAACTTATTCATCTAGTGATGAAAAAATTGTCTCTGTCGATTCTAGAGGAAATATCTATGGAAGAGCTAATGGTTCTGCTATTATCACAATAAGCGCTACTGATGGTTCAAATACTACAAGAGAAGTAACAGTTAATGTTTCTTCAACTACTATCTATTGTGATAACGCTCCCGCTATTTTAATGCCAGGAAAACATTATAAATTGCGTTGTAGTAGCGATGATGGTAGTAAAGTATACTATTACTCAGATGACGAAAAGATTGCTACAGTTGACTCTAATGGCGTTATATATGCTAATAAAGTTGGCGAATGTAATATTGTTGCTTATAACGAATCACAAAGCGCTTATAGAACAATTAAAGTTAATGTAATAGATGGATTCAGTTATGGAGTAGACTTATCAGAGTGGAATGGCAGATATTATGATGATTCTCACTTTATAAAGCTTAAAAATGATGGAATTGATTTCGTCTATTTAAGAGCAGCTTATGGAGATGACTATAAAGATCCTATCTTTGAAAGAAACTATAAATACGCAAAGATGGCTGGATTAGATGTAGCTCCATATCATTATATTATTTCCATGAATGCCCAAGAAGCAGCTAGTGAAGCATATCATATGTTATGGTGTATTCAAGGAAAGAAATTTGAATATCCAATAATGGTTGATATTGAAGAGCCTGAACAAAAAGGCCTAAGTAACTATGAATGGAATGAAATAGTTAATACTTATTGCAGTATATTAGAAAACAATGGATATTCAACTATCTTATATTCATACGCTTCTATGTTAAATAAGAATGATGGATCTCAAGAAATCTGGGTAGCACAATGGGGTAGTACAACTCCTAGTGTTTATCGTAGAGGTAACCATACAATCTGGCAATTTACCGATAAAGGTAAAGTTGATGGAATAAATGGTTGGGTAGATATGGATATTTGTTTATTTGATTATCCAAAATATATCAAAGAGAACCATAAAAACGGTTATTAAAGCTTGTAATAATTTGTATTACAGGCTTTTTATTATAATAATTAAGTTATTTGTGTTTGTGTAATAAGGTGCTATAATATTTTCGTAGAAAGAGAGTAAGTGTATTATGGCAATTTCATTAAGACTAACTAAAAACGAAGAAGAATTATTTAAAAAGTACGCTGAAATGAATAACATCACTGTTTCTGAATTAATCAGAAATACAGTTATCGCTAAAATTCATGATGATATAGATTTAGAAACATACAGTAAAGCAGTTGAATTATATAACAAAGAAAAGAAGACTTTATCTTTAGAAGCTTTAGAAAAGGAAATCTAATATGGCTTTTAAAGTTGAATTTGCAAAAAAGGCAGTAGATGATTTCATGTCATTTGATAAACTTGATCAGGCTTTATTAATTGGTTGGATTAAGAAGAACTTAGGTAACACTTTAAATCCAAGAAAGTATGGTAAGGAAATGATGAAGTTCCATTTCAATAACTGGAAGTATACTGTAGGAGATTATAGACTATTAAGCTATATCGACTCTGATAGAATCATAGTCTTAGATATAGAGCATTTTGAAAGATAATCCATCAAATGATGGATTTTTTATTTTTGAAATTGTATATAAAAAGCTTTAAGAAT
The DNA here is from genome assembly GCA_045599505.1 of Erysipelotrichaceae bacterium. Lineage (GTDB taxonomy): Bacteria > Bacillota_I > Bacilli_A > Erysipelotrichales > Erysipelotrichaceae > UBA1783. The sequence continues at coordinate 1,980 of JAZRWC010000070.1, forward strand.
TTTGGATTTCTTAAAGCTATAAATCTTAATAATTTTTCTTATTTTCAGTTCCTTTGATTAAGCGAATAATATTTTCTTTATGACGATATGCAACAATAATGAAGTAAACAGTCATAACACAAGAAATATAAATATTACCAGAGAAGATAGTTGATAAATCACAAGCAACTAGAATCGCAAATAAGCTAGCTAATGAAACATAATCAGTAAACTTACTTACCGCAAACCATAAACCAACTGGTAATAAGAATACAAAGATAAATGCTTTGAAACTTACAAATGATAATGCAAAGATCATACCAAATGTTGTAGCTACAGCCTTACCACCTTTAAAATTAGCAAATAATGGCCAACAATGTCCTACTAAGAAGAATATTGAAGCAGCTAATGCAGCTGGATAAGAGAAGATTGACTCAATCCAGAAAAAGATTGCTCCTTTTAATGCATCACCTAATGTAACTAATATAGCAGGTACTTTTCCTAAAACTCTTCCAGTATTAGTAGCACCTAAATTTCCAGATCCAAATTCACGAACATCTGTTTTATAGAAATACTTACCTACAACTAAAGCAAATGGAACAGAGCCAATTACGTAGTTAAGTGCAGAGAACAAAACAAATAAAATCATAGAAGTTTCCTCCTTATACTAGTGATAATTATAGAGCATTTGTTAGATATGTACAAATATTAATACACCTACATTTTTATAGGATGGTATAGGGTTATTAATCGTCTTTTTTATTGGAGCAAAATTTGATATAATTATTTTGAATTGAGGTGTTTTAATAGTGGCTGAAAAGAAATATGACGCTAGTAGTATACAAATTTTAAAAGGCTTAGATGCAGTTAGAAAAAGACCTGGTATGTATATCGGTTCAACTGATCATCATGGTTTACACCATCTAGTATGGGAAATTGTTGATAACGCTATGGACGAAGCTTTAAATGGCTATGGAAAATGTATCAAAGTAACAATTGAAAAGAACAACGTAATCTGTGTAGAAGATGAAGGTAGAGGTATGCCTACTGGTAAGCATGCTTCAGGAGTTTCTACTTTACAGGTTATTTTTACTGAGCTTCACGCTGGTGGTAAGTTCTCAAGTGAAAATGGATATAAGATTTCAGGTGGTCTTCATGGTGTTGGTGCTTCAGTAGTTAATGCATTAAGTGAATGGTTAGAAGTGACAACAAACTATCAAGGCAAGACTTATAGAATGCTATTTGAAAAAGGTGGTTCTAAAGTAGGTAAACTAGAAGTTTTAGGCAATACAAATAAATCAGGAACAAAGGTAAGATTCTTAGCAGATAAGAAGATTTTTAATCGTGTAGATTATAACTACAATACAATTTTAGAAAGAATGAGAGAAAGTGCTTTCTTAATGGATAACCTTAAGGTAGTTTTAAAAGACGAAAGAACTAATCAATCTGAAGAGTTCTGTTATTCAAATGGATTAGAGTCATTCTTAGAATACTTGCATCAAGACAAGAACACTTTATCTCCAGTAGTTCATTTCAAAGGTGGTAGCGACAAGATTGAAATCGATGTTGCTTTCCAATATATCGATTCATATCAAGAAAATACATATTCATTTGTTAACCATGTAAAAACACCATTAGGTGGTACTCATGAAACAGGTTTAAAAGCAGCTTTTACTAAGTGTTTTAATGACTATGCAAGAAAGTCGGGATTACTAAAAGAAAAAGACCCTAACTTACAAGGCAATGATATTAGAGAAGGTTTAACATGTGTAATTGCATGTAATATTACTGAATCATTATTACAGTTTGTAGGTCAGACAAAAGATCAGTTAGGTACACCAGAAGCAAGAACAGCTGTAGATCAATTAGTATCTGAAAAGCTTTCTTATTTCTTGGATGAAAATAAGGAGATAGCTACTAACTTAATCAGAAAGATGGTTAGAGCATTCCAGGCTAGAGAAGCTGCTAAGAAAGCCTTAACTGAAGCTAGACAAGGCAAAAAACTTTCTAAATCAGAACAGCAAAAGATCTCTGGTAAATTAGCTGTTGCTCAAAGCAAAGATTCAAGAATTAAAGAATTATTTATCGTCGAAGGTGATTCTGCCGGTGGTAGTGCTAAACAAGGAAGAGACTCAAAATATCAAGCTATTTTACCTTTAAGAGGTAAGGTGTTAAATACTGAGAAATCTAATACAACTGAAATATTAAAGAATGAAGAATTATCAACATTAATCTATACAATTGGTGCTGGTGTTGGTGAAAACTTTGATGTTGAAAATTCAAATTACAACAAAGTAATTATCATGACCGATGCCGATACTGATGGAGCTCATATCCAAGTATTATTATTAACTTTCTTCTATCGTTATATGAAACCATTAATTGATGCTGGTAAGGTATATATCGCTTTACCACCATTATATAAATGTCAAAAAGGTAAAGAAGTTAGATATGCATTTAATGATGATGAATTAAACGATATTAGAGATGAATTAGGTAAGATTGATATTCAGCGTTACAAAGGATTAGGTGAAATGAACGCTGATCAGTTATGGGATACAACTATGAATCCTGAAACTAGAACTTTATTACAGGTTCATATTGATGATAACTTAGCAACTGATAAGAAGTTTAATGTTTTAATGGGCGATAATTCCGATATTAGAAGAGATTGGATTGAATCTTATGTAACATTCACATTAGAAGATTCATATCAATTGGAGGTAAAGTAAGATGAAAAAGAAGACAGAAGTAATTGTTGAAAACATCATTAAATCTCCATTAAATGATTTAATCTCTGACAGATATGGTGACTACGCTAAATATATTATTCAAGAAAGAGCATTACCTGATGCTAGAGATGGTTTAAAACCAGTTCAAAGAAGAATTCTTTATGCAATGAATAAGGATGGAAATACATTTGAACGCAGCTTTAGAAAATCAGCTAAAACTGTCGGTTTAGTTATTGGTAACTACCATCCACATGGTGACTCTTCAGTATATGAAGCAATGGTACGTTTATCACAAGATTGGAAGATTAACTATCCACTTGTTCAAATGCATGGTAACAATGGTTCAATTGATGATGACCCAGCAGCAGCTATGCGTTATACAGAAGCTAGATTAGCTGAAATTTCAGGTTCATTATTAGAAGATATCGATAAGGATACAATCAATTGGACTCCTAACTTTGACGATACAGAAAATGAACCAACTGTATTACCAGCTAAGTTTCCTAACTTATTAGTAAATGGTTCTACTGGCATCGCTTCAGGATATGCTACAGAAATTCCACCTCATAACTTAAATGAAGTTATCGATGGGGCTATCTATAGAATTAATAATCCAGATTGTTCTTTAGAAGAATTAATGCAATTTATTAAAGGTCCTGATTTCCCAACAAAAGGAATTGTTATGGGATTACAGGGAATCAAAGATGCTTTTACTACTGGTAAAGGTAAAGTTGTAGTTAGAAGTAAAGTAACAATCGAACAGACTAAGACTTGCCAACAGATTATAGCTACTGAAATTCCTTATGGAGTTGTTAAGACAAACATCGTTAAAAAGATGGATGAAATCCGTTTTAATGGTGATGTTAATGGCATCTTAGATGTTAGAGATGAATCAGATAGAAATGGTTTAAGAATTGTTGTGGATGTTCATAAGGATATCGATGCAAATAACGTTCTAAACTATCTATATAAAAACACTCAACTACAGGTTAACTACAACTACAATATGGTAGCTATCGTTAATAATCGTCCAACATTATTATCATTAGCACAAGCTTTAGATAGCTATATTGAATTTGATAAAGAAGTTGTTTTAAGAAGAAGTAACTTTGAATTCAATAAGAGATTAAAACGTTGTCATATTTTAGAAGGTTTAATTAAAGCAGTAAGCGTAATGGACGAAGTAATCAAGATAATTCGTTCATCAAAAGATAAAGCTAACGCTAAAGAAAGATTAATCAAGAAATTTGGTTTCTCTGAGGAGCAGGCTGAAGCTATTGTTGTTTTACGTTTATACAGATTAACTAATACTGACGTATATGCTTTAAAGAGTGAATACGAACAATTAGTTGAAGAATTAAAAGAATTAAAGGAAATCATTTCTAATCCTGCTAAATTAAATGAAACTATCTGTAAAGAACTTTCAGAAGTTAAAAATAGATTTGGTAAGGAAAGAGGAAGTGTTATCGAAAGAGAAGTAGAAGAAATCACAATCGATAAGACTAGCATGATAGCTAATGAAAGAGTAATGGTAACATTATCTAATCATGGCTATGTTAAGAAAGTATCATTACGTTCTTACAATGCTGCTGGCGATAATCTAACTGGATTAAAAGATGAAGACTTATTAATTGGTGCTATTGAGTGTGATACATTAGATACAATTGTTGCTTTTACTCAATCTGGAGAATACTTAATCTTACCAGTTTATAAGCTAGTTGATAGTAAGTGGAAGGATGTAGGTAAACATATTTCTGATTACGTAACTGTAAATAACTCAGAAAAATTTATCGCTGCATATATTGTTAAAGACTTTAACACTTATGCATACTTTATCTCAGCTAGTAAAAATGGCATGATCAAAAAGACATTAGTAAGTAAGTTTGTACTGCAGAGAACATCAAAATCATCTGCTTGTATGGTATTAGAAGGTGATGATGAAGTAGTAAGTGTTAAGCTAGCATACGCTAATAGTGAAGTAGCTTTAATTACTAAAGATGGATACTCATCAAGATATTCAATTGACGAGATTCCTGAAGTAAATAATAGAGCTAAAGGTGTTAAATCTGTTAAACTTTCAGAAAATGATTATGTAGCTGACTTTACAGTTATCTCATTAGGAAAGAGCGAAATGGTATACTTATCAGATAAAGGAAATTCAAAGAGAATTAAATTAGCTGATATTCCAGTAACAAAGAGAGCTACTAAAGGTATTAGTATTACTAAGAAGGTAAAAACTAATCCAACTGTAATAACTAAATGTATTGCAGCTTCAATTGGTGAAGACTTAAAGATTATTTCTGATGGTGCATATTTACCTTTAAAGGCAAAAGATATCACTATTTTATCTGCTGATTCTAGATTTTCTGCAAGTACTATAGCTAACTTATGGTATCATTATGAAGGAATAGAAGAAGTTAAGATTATTGATATTCCTGAACAAGATGATCATCCTAACTTTGAAGAGTTAAGGTTGGAGGTATAAAATGAAGAATTTTGGAAAAACATTATTATTAATTGTTTTCTACTTATTAGTATTCGTTGCAGCATTTGGTATCATGTCATTCTATCTTAAAGTAGAAGTACTACCAAATTTAAATTGGCAACTTTATGCAGGTGGTGCTAGTTTACTATTAGCTGGTTTATTACTAATTCCATTATTTAAAAATGATGCCGCAGAAGTTGAGGAAACTAAGCCAGTAGAAAAGACTGTTGCACCTAAGGAAGAAACAATTGAAGAATATACTCCTATTATTGAAGAAACAAAGATTATTGAAGATGTTGTAGAAGATACAGATTCTTTAGAAAATGAAGTAGTAGAAGAAGTAACTAGTGAATCATTAGTAGAAGAACTTGTAGAAGAAGTTCAATCAGTTGAAGAAGAAACTGTTGAAGAAGA
>JAZRWC010000071.1:0-12567 GCA_045599505.1 Erysipelotrichaceae bacterium
ATATGTTCCAGAAGATATCTATTTTATCTTATTGAAAGATATGGAATTGTTTGAATTCTTTAAAAAGGATCACTCTTTAAATCTAAATGCCTTTTTGAATACATTAATAGTTAATTACTATGAAACGTATAACTCTAATAATCAGGATACTTATGATTATATTTTAGATACTCTAGAGGAAACTAAACTATCTGAATTTGAGATAAGTGATATAGCTAATAAAGTTATCTCATTTGTTGAAAGGAGAAATTTAGAATTAGATACTAAACTATCAACAGTCACTTTATCTATTAAGCCAACTAAGGCTAGCAGTAAAGTATTTGATTATATTCAAACATTCTTATTACATGATTCTTCATTATCAAATTGGTTTAGAAATTTGTTGGCTAGTTATACTAGACTTCCTCAAGATAAAAGAGAACTTATTATCTTTAAAGAAAGCTATGAAACTATTAGCGAAGCATTGGAAAAGAATAAGAAGATATATTTTATTAATCCTAGTAATGATAAGAAGCATATCGTTAAGCCATATGCTATTTGTAATTCTAAGGAAGAGTTATTCAATTATCTTTTATGCGAGGAGTTTGATAAATCTTATAGTTTTAGACTTACTAGAATCAAAAATGTCTCAATCTTAAATGAGGAATGTTCATTTACAGATGAAATGATTTCTATCTTTAAAAAGATGATAGAGTATGGTCCTCAATATGCATACAATCAAAATGACTCAGAACAGATAATTGTAAGATTAACTGAAAGAGGAAGAGTAATGTATGAGAAAATGTACATTCATAGACCTGCTTACACTAAGATAGAAGGCGATTTATTCTATTTTGAGTGCAGTGCTTCTCAAGCTATGAATTACTTTGTAAAGCTAGGGAAAAACGCTGTGGTGGTATATCCAGAAAAACTTCAGAGGAATATTTATGACTTCTATGTAATGAGTTCTAAGGCATATAGAAAAGAATATCAGTCAAAACTTGAAAAAAAGGAAAACTCGGAATAACTCCTAGATTCCTTGATTTGAATATATTAATACATAATAGAAAGAATAAACATAATAACGATATCATATAAATGTATGATACAATATAGCCAATAAAAGGGAGAAATATAAATATGAAAAAGTTGTTTGTGTTACTATTAGCAGTTTTACTACTAGTTGGTTGTTCTAGTGGTTCAAAAGATCCAGGTAAAACAGTACCAAAGTTAAATGGCGTATATAAGAGTGAAGATGGTGAAGTTTTACAGTTTACAGGTAATGTAGCAGTTATCGATGCAATTTATGAAGGAACATTAGCACAGGATGATGAAAATATCACTGTTGAAATAAAGTTAGATGATGAAGTGTTCACAATCTCATATGGATATAGCTTAAATGATGATGTATTAACACTAACTGATTCTGAAGGATATACTTGCGATTATACAAGAGTTCCAAGAGTAACAAAGGCAATCGAAGCTTTAGATGCTTTTGATCCAATCAATTCACCTGAAGATAATACTTGTTCTCTTGAAATTATCGGTATCGATTCATGGGTTGCTAGAGAAAACGATGAATATGCATATTTCACTGTAGTAGGCTCAGATGATTTATTATATATCGCTTACTTGCCAGATTCTTTATATGATGAAATGATTCCTCAGCAGAAGTATTGGGAAGATGAAAATTCAGAAAAGGTTGTAGTATTAGTAGCTGGTACAGTTTATGAATGTGATGAAGAATTAATTGAAATCTTCAACGATACTTATGGTTTAGAAGGTGAAGAATTCTATGATTACTTTGGATATACATTCTTAGATTGTTCTTGGGGATGGATTGATTAGTAAATATTAATAATTAAAACTATTTGGATGGCGTGATGTCATCCTTTTTATTTGAGATAGAAGAGTATCAAATATGAGTTTTATTGCACTAAATAGGAAATCAAAGTTAATAAAAATTGAAGGCATAGTGCTTGTATAAGAATATAAATAGTTGTAAAATGCAACTTGTTGGTTGTAAATGACAACTAATTGGAGGTGAAATAATGCGTAGCATCACTTTAACAAACATTAATAAGATTTATAGAATTTCTAATACATTTAGAAGAGGAAAATTAAAGGATATTGACTTAAATCCAGCCTTACATATGTATATTTCTTACGTGTGCAGACATGAAGGTTGCAAGCAGGAAGAGATTATTGATCATTTCTTTTTAGATAAAACAACTGTAACGCATCAATTGAATCATTTAGAGAAATATGGATTTATTACTAGAGAAGTAAGTAAAGAAGATGGTAGATGTAGACTTATCTATCCTACTGAAAAAGCTAAAGAAATATTCCCAATATTACATCAAGCTTTTCAACAATTCACTGATAGAGCACTTGAAGGTTTAACTGAACAAGAAAAAGAATTGTTAGATTCACTTACTAATAAGATCGTTAGTAATGGCGAGAAATTGATCAAGGAGATTTAATTGTATGAATTTACTATTTAGATATATTTCCAAATACAAATGGCAGTTCTTTTTAGCCATTATGCTAAAGCTTGCTAGTACCATGGCTGAATTATCATTGCCTACTATTTTAGAGCACACAATCGATGTAATCGTCCCTACAGGAGTTTTAAAAGATGTATTTTTATGGTCTGGTTTGATGTTTGTGGCTGCTATCATTGCATGGGCATTAAACGCTGGTGCTAACTATAAAGCGGTAGAAAATGCTCATAATGTCAGCTACGATGTTAGAAGAGATTTGTTTGATAAGGTAATCAATCTAGCAGGTAACGACTTTGATAAGTTTGGATTACCATCTTTGATTTCTAGAATGACTTCTGATAGCTACAATGTACAATCAGCAGCACAAAGAATTCAATCAATTTGTGTAAGAGCTCCTATGATGCTAGTAGGTGGCTTGTTTATGACAATGATGATGGATTTCAAATTGTCATTAATCTTGATTATTATGATTCCTTTCTTATTAACAGTTGTTATCTCAGTTAGTAAAAGAGGTATTCCAATGTTCAACAAGGTTCAGGAAAAGTTGGATATTGTGGTAAGAATCATGAGAGAAAATATCACAGGTATTAGAGTAGTCAAAGCCTTAAGTAAGGAAAGCTATGAGAAAAATAGATTCTTAAAAGGCAACAAGGATATGACTAATAGTGATATTAACGCTTCAACAATTATGGCTATTCCAGCACCTATGATGCAGATGGCACTTAATACTGGTTTAGTAATCGTTGTTATATTGGGTGCTCAAAGAGTTAATGCAGGTACATTAAGACCTGGTGTTATCTTGGCATTTTTGACTTATTTCAATATGATTACTCAAGGTGTTATGGGTATTAATAGAATATTCTTAACATTATCTAAAGCAGCAGCTAGTGCTGATAGAATTGATCTAATCTTACAAACAAGCACTTCCCAAGAAATATTAAGTGAAGAAGATGCTTTAAAACCTTCTGGTGATGAATTTGTCAGATTTGAAAATGTTGATTTCTATTATGGAGGAAAAGCTATTAATTTAGCTAGTAGGGAAAAAGCCTTAGATAATATTTCTTTCACTTTAAAGAAAGGCGAATCATTAGGTATTATTGGTCCTACAGGTTGTGGTAAAACAACAATTATCAATCTTTTAATGAGATTCTATGATGCTACCGATGGAGGAATCTTTGTGGATGGTAAGGATGTTAGAACTTACGACAAAGATGAACTCCATAAGAAATTTGGGGTTTGTTTCCAAAACGATATGATCTTCCAGGATACTCTAAGAGAAAACATCTCATTTGGCAGAGATGTAAATGAACAAGATATTTACAAGGCAATTGAACAATCAATGGCTAAGGAATATGTTGATTCACTAGATGATGGAATAGATTATAAGGCAGCTATTAGAGGAGCAAACTTATCTGGTGGACAAAGACAGAGAATTCTAGTAGCTAGAGCGTTAGCTAATAACCCTGACATTTTAGTTTTAGATGATAGCTCTAGTGCTTTAGATTATAAAACTGATGCAGCTATGCGAAAAGCTATTAAGGAAAATCATAAAGGTACAACTTTAATATTAATAGCCCAAAGAGTTTCTTCAGTAATGAATATGGATAAGATTATGGTTATGGATAATGGTAAGTGCATTGGTTATGGCACTCATGAAGAATTATTAGAAACTTGTCCAGATTATTATGATATTTATAAGACCCAGATGGGTGCATTAAGCTAGAAAGGAGGACAATAATATGCCAGGAAAAGGTGATCGCGGCGGTTTAAAAGAAAAACCAAAGAACGCTAAAGGAACATTTATTAGAATTGTCCAATATCTAGCTAACTACAAGTGGGTATTATTACTATTAATTGTCTTATGTTTAACAGGTAATATCGGTAATCTTATGGGACCAAACTTCGCTGGTAAGGCAATAAGTGCTGCTAGTGCTGGTGAAGGATTAGTAGATATGGATACTGTATATCACTTTGCCAAGCTGATGCTAATTGCCTATTTAACAAGTGGAACAGTCAACTTTCTAGTCAACATTATTATGATGAGAGTAGGAAGAAAAGTAGGAGAAAAAATGAGACAGGATGTATTTGAAAAGATACTAAGATTACCTGTCAAATACTTTGATAATCATCAAGCTGGAGATATTATCTCTAGAGTATCTTATGATATTGATGTAGTCACAACTAGCTTATCAACAGATTTTACAAGTATTCTCACTAGTATTATTACTGTCTTTGGTAGCTTTATTATGATGTGTACAATCTCTTTCCCACTAGTTCTATGCATGATTTTTACTATCCCAGTTAGTATCATGTTTACAAGATTTATGGGGAAGAAAACTAGACCATTATATTCAAAAAGAAGTGCTTCATATGGCATTATGAATGGCTTTGTTGAGGAAATGTTCTCTGGTCAAAAGACAATTCTAGCTTACGCTAATGAGGATGAAATGAGCAGAAGATTTGATGATATTAATCATAACGCCGCTAATGCTTATTTTAAGGCTGATGGTTTAGGTATGGTTATGGGTCCAACAGTCGGTATGATTTCAAATCTAGGTTTAGCTGCCATCGGTATGGGTGGAGCAGTATTCTATCTAAAAGGAATAGTTGATTTAGGACAGATCAGCTCATTTGTACTATACTCAAGAAAATTCTCAGGACCTATCAATGAAATAGCTAATATCTCTAATGAAATCATTAGTGCTTTAGCTGCTGCTGAAAGAATCTTTAGAATTTTAGATGAAACAGAAGAAGTAAAAGATGTTTACTACGCTACAGAGCTAGTTGATACAAAAGGTATCATCGAAGCTAGAAATGTAGATTTTAGTTATGTTGAAAATAAACCTATTATCAATAACTTAAACTTCAAAGCTAATAGTGGTAATACGATTGCCATTGTAGGGCCTACAGGAGCTGGTAAGACAACCATTATCAACTTGTTAATGAGATTCTATGATGTTAACTCAGGTAGTATCCTAGTGGATGATAAGGATTCTAGAGACTATACTATGGCTTCATTGAGACATGCTTACGCAATGGTATTGCAGGAAACATGGCTATTCAATGGTACGATCTTTGATAATATCGCTTATGGTAAAGAAGGCGCTACTAAAGAAGAGGTAGTTGAAGCTGCAAAAGCTGCTCATATTCATAACTATATTATGAGATTACCTGATGGATATGATTCTATTATTACAGAAGATGGTGGTAACATCTCAAAGGGTCAGAAGCAGTTATTAACGATAGCTAGAGCTATGTTATACAACACAAGCATGCTAATTCTAGATGAAGCAACAAGTAATGTAGATACTAATACAGAGCAGAAAGTTCAAAAAGCTATGAGAACATTAATGAAGGGTAGAACATCATTTGTTATCGCACATAGATTATCTACTATTCAGAATGCTGATCATATTCTAGTATTAAATCATGGTGATGTAATTGAACAAGGTACTCATGAAAGTTTGATGGCATTAAAAGGATTCTATTACAATCTTTACGCCAGCCAATTTAATTAATTTGATTAATTCCCTCTACTATACATAGAGGGAATTTTTGGTATACTTATTAAGAGGTATTAACTATGGGATTAAAAGACTTTTTTAAGAAAGAGACATCTGAAGATTATAATAATATCATTGATAGATTGGCTGAAGATTTTAAGAAGACACCTAATGAAGCTACAGCTAAAGCTTTCTTTAAATGTCTTGCTAAATGCGACATATATGTACCTGTATTAGCTAGCTCATTAGTTAAGGATAGCGATACAATTATGTATCCATATTTTGAAAGGTTCGTTGATAAATTATATGTTACTGCTTATTCAACAGAAGAGAAGTGCTTAGAAAATATCAATGAGAAATATGTTCCTTATAAGATGAATATAAGTGAATGTATGTATTTGCTTTCTAATTTAGAAAAGCTTAATGTTAAAAGGATCATGTATAATATGAATTCTGATCAGATTATTATTAATGAAGCTTATATCAAATATTTACAATTAATAACTAAAAGAAGATTGTTCTAGAAACAATCTTCTTTATTAGAGTGTAAATAACAGAATACATAGATAGAATTATGAATTCATTTATTCGATAACACTTTCAGGTTAAAGGATAAAAAATTGAATGATTTATTAGTTGTTTAGTTGTCAAAAGTAAAACACTATGATAAGGTAGTAGCGTTATGTTAAAGCATAACGATTATTATTGCGTATTACTAAATTCTTCCATATATCTTGTTTCCTTTACAATTTAGTAATATGCAGGCTAAAGGTAGATTTAAAGTCTACCTTTTTTGTTTGCTATAGTAACTGCCTTTAGATTTAATAATTGTTGAGTAAGATTATTGAATAATTATATACTTAACATATACAATTGTTTTATTGAGAAAGAGGATTAGAACTATGAAAGTATTAATTATTAATGGAAGTCCTAGATTAGATGGAAATACAACAATCGCTGTTAAGGAAATGGAAAAGACATTTGCTGAAGAAGGATTAGAATATGAAACAATCAATCTTGGTACTAAAGATATTAGAGGTTGTATTGCTTGCGAGAAGTGTGATGAATTAGGTCATTGCGTATTCAATGATATTGTTGTTGAAGCAGCTAAGAAGTTTGAAGAAGCAGATGGATTAGTAGTAGCATCACCAGTATACTTTGGTAGTGCTAACGCTACATTAGTAGCTTTCTTAGATAGATTATTCTATAGCACAAAATTCAATAAGATGATGAAGGTTGGCGCTAGTGTAGTTTGTGCAAGAAGAGGTGGATGCTCAGCTACATTTGATGAATTAAATAAGTACTTCATGTTATCAAGCATGCCAGTTGCTAGCTCACAGTATTGGAACAGTATCCATGGTACTGAAAAAGGTGAAGCTGATTATGATGAAGAAGGAAAGCAAACAATGAGATTATTAGCTAAAAACATGTCTTTCTTAATTAAATCAATTGCTTTAGGAAAACAACAGTATGGCTTACCTGTTAGAGAAGCAAAAAGACAGGTTACAAATTTCATTAAAGTTGATTAATTTTGAAGCGTCCAATATTATGGACGTTTTCTTTTGGGATTAAATAGATAGAAAATAAAGGACAATTATAGTAAAATACGTATATTAATTGTGTTTAATTAATTGAGTTAAGGAGTTTATTTATATGGGGAAAATTATGGAAGCCATATTCTGTGTGTTCTATTTAGTGTTAATAGTAATACTAGGATTTAAAATTGTTAGTAAGAGTAAAGATAATAGAGAAAATATGTTATTTGGAATAATGTCACTAATATTAGTATTTGGAGATGCATTCCATCTTGTTCCAAGAATCGTACAGGTAGTTAATCCAACTCATGATTACTATGTATCATTAGGATTAGGTAAGTTGGTAACAAGTATCACAATGACAATATTCTATTTATTGTTATATTATATCTATTCATTAAGATATAAATATTCAAATAAGAATATGACAACATTAATGATCGTATTAACTGTATGTAGAATCGCTTTATGCTTATTCCCTCAGAATGATTGGATTGGGGAAGCACCAGTTATTTGGGGTGTATATCGTAATATTCCATTTACTATTATGGGAATCATTATGGTTGTACTATTCTATAAGCAGAGAAGTGATATAGCATATAAGTGGATGTGGTTAGCTATTTGCTTAAGCTTCTTGTTCTATCTTCCAGTTGTATTATGGGCAGATGTATCACCAATGATTGGTATGCTTATGATGCCAAAAACATGTATGTACATCTGGATGGTAGTAATGGGATACAAGTTAGTTAAGTAATCAAAAAACATTTATGGATAGGCTGAAATGGATGGTCTATCCTTTTATATTGTGTTATTTGTTGAAAAATTCACAAGCGATTGAATACAAGAATTATTGATAATATAATGTTGTTGGAAAGAAGGTACTTACAAGTATGGAAAAGAAATTAGAAGGTAAGGTTGCTGTTGTAGTTGGTTCTACAAGCGGTATTGGCCAGGGTGTTGCTGAAGAATATGCAGCTCAGGGCGCTAAAGTTGTTGTAACTGGTAGAAGAGAAGAAAAGGGCGAAGCTATCGTTAAGGCTATTGAAGCTAAGGGTGGTGTTGCTTGCTTCATGAAGTTAGATGTAACGTGTGAAGAAAACGTTAAGTCAGTTATGGATGAAACAGTTGCTAAGTATGGTAAGTTAGACGTTGTTGTTATCAACGCTGGTGTTGCAATGGCTGCTACTATGGAAGACTTAGATACAGCATTATGGGATAAGCACTATAACACAAATATTAGAGCTCATTTCTGGTGCGCTAAGTACGCATTACCTTATTTATTAGAAACTAAGGGTAATATCGTATTCACATCTTCAATGGCTGCTATTAAGGTATTCGATCAGCAGTTTGCTTATGGTTCAACTAAGGCAGCTGTATCACACTTTGCAAAGATGTTAGCTATTAGCTACGCTGATAAGGGTGTTAGAGTTAACGCTATCGCTCCAGGTGTAATCGATACAGATATCTTAGCTGGTGCACCAGATGGATATATCCAGGCTATCGCTGATGGTATCCCAATGAAGAGAATTGGTCAGCCAAGTGATGTTGCTAAATTAGCTACATTCTTAGCTAGCGATGATGCTTCATATATCACAGGTCAGGTTATTGCTTGCTGTGGTGGAGCTAGCTTAGTTTAATTTCTAAACTATATTAATGAATATGATACCTGGTGAGGTTTCACCAGGTATTTTTCTTTTGACTAATACTATCGAACGTTTCAAAATAAAGTACAAATATTTACCCTGTGTAACTTATAGATATCTATATAATCATATTTGTAAAAGAAAGACGAGGTAAATTACTATGAAAGAAACCTATATTACAATTGCTGGCACATTTGCGTATTATGGAAATGATTTTTTTAAAGAAGGCATGTTAGTTCAATTAGTTAAGGAGCCTGATAATTTATATGATGGTGAAGCTATCATGGTTAAGGTAAGAGGTTTAGGTAAAGTTGGCTATGTAGCTAATAGTGTTAAAACTGTAAAAGGTGAATGTATTTCTGCTGGAAGATTATATGATAGAATTGGCGATACAGCAAAAGCTGAGGTAATAATAGCTTGTAATAGCTTTGTTATTTGCCAGGTACTAATTGGTGATGAAATCCGTTTTTAAAAAATGACATAAAAGGAGGTTAGTTTGGTTACTTAACCTCCTTTAATTGCTTTATTGAGCATGACCTGTAAGATCATTATATATATCTAAGAAGTACTCTGACTCTTCCTCTTGGCCAGAGAATTCAAGTTCATTAGCTAGTTCGTAGGCAAATGATACAATTTCTGAATTTGGTCCTAAAGGTAAGCCTTCTTCAATTAGGAACTCTCTCATTTCCTTGGGCTCTAATTGTTGGATTAAATAAGGGCTGACGCCACAAACTTCATCACATGCATTTTTAGCTACAGCGGAATCAACTTCATAATTTAAACTCATTATGTAACAGTTGTAACATTTCTGATATTCCCCAAGATTTCTATACATATATCCAAGATTTCTATATGCTCTAGCTACTGTTTCTGGCTGGTAAGCTAATTCTAAACCTTTTAGGGTTAAGTATTTATATTGTTGCCATTGTCCAATTGCACTGAATATTTCAGCTGTCTCATATAGGTAATTAGCTTCTACTGGATTCCAGAACATCGCAGTATCTATAGCGTTAACGGCGTCTTGATATCTCTGTAATTCAATTAGAATTGAAGCGTATGTTGCATATAGCTGGTCAAAAGGATAGTTGCAGTTAATGATTCTTTTTTGAACATCTTCGTTCTCATTTAAGTACTTGTAGTAAACCTGCTGGAAAGTGCTATTGAAACAAATATATGCTGTCTTATCATCGTTTTTGTAATTGCCTTGTTCTAGTAGTTTGTTAGCTATTTCAATCTGATGCTCAATTACTTCACATGCTTTTTCAAAGTCTCTAACTTCGCAAAATTTAGCAGCCTGTCTTATTTCAGAGTAGACATCATTTTCCTTATATTCAACTTTATTTTGTTTGTCGTATTTCTTCTTTTGTTTTTTACTCATGAATTGATAATTGTATTCATTAAGTAATGTCATTATTTCTTTTTTATCGGCATCATTTTGGTAAGCTTTCATAACCTTAGCTATTAATTGTTGATCTTTGGCTGGATCACCTTTTAGTACTTTACTAAGCTTTAAAATGATATCATCTTTTTTCTTTTTATCCATGGTTATTACCTCCAGGTAAATACAATTATACTGCATTTGAATACTTATTTGTTGTTTCATTTTCGTTGTAATTATTATGTAATAGCATTCAAAATTATCAAAATTTAAACATAAATATTATAAAACCAAGAATTACTGGGGGTTGGGTAAGTTATAATATATTTATGTTATTATGTGTAGTAAATAATAGGAGGAAAACAATATGAATGAAAAAGATGTCGCAGACTTAAAACTAAATATAGGTAATTCATTTTTTTATCCTTCAATTGAGTTACTTACTGATTATTCAGGAATAGACACATCAGAGTACTATCAAGAAGCTATTTCTAAATGGAATTCTTTATCTAATATGTTGAATGACATTAATGTTCCTTCATCATTAGTGAATGTCTTAGTAGGTCCAAATTTTACTCAATATAGAATTCGTACACAGACAAATGCGGACCTAAAAATTTTGGAGAGACTAAAAGCAAATATACAAATGGCTTTAGAAACAAAAGAAGTAATTATAGAAGCACCAATTCCAGGTACAAAATTTGTTGGAATTTCTTCTAGAAATAAAAGAAGAATTTCTTTCCCTTTAAAATATGGTTTACTTAAGGCTAATGATATGCTCAAAAGTAGTCCTTTTGAATTCGTTGTAGGAATTAATAACTCTGGTGAGATTGTGACTGATAATTTAATAAAGACAAGGAATATGCTTATCGCAGGTAATACAGGCAGTGGGAAAACAGTTTTCCTAAACTCTTTGTTAATGACGTTAATAATGAGATGTTCTCCAAAAGAATTAGGAGTAATACTAATTGAACCATGGGGAATTAATTTTCAGAAATATGATGAGATACCCCACTTGGTATGCCCGATAGTTAGTAATGTTAAAAAGGCGGAACAAGCATTAAGTGATGTTCTTACATTGATACAACATAGACAATCTTTATTTGGCAATGCAGGAGTGAAAAATATAGAGGAGTATAATCTAAAATATGCAAATAAACAAATGAAGTATATTATTTGCGTAATAGATGAGATTGCCGGAATAATTAATGATGACAATAAGGATAGAATTGATAAAACACTATCTAGAATTGCTGCCGATTCACAAAATAACGGAATCATATTGGTTATATCTACTCAGAGACCTTCATCAGAAGTATTAACAAACATGATAAAAAACAACATTTCGACAAGAATTTCATTTGATGTTGGGTCTTCATATGATTCCAAAACTATTATTGATAGATCAGGCGCTGAAGAATTGCTAGGTTTGGGTGATATGCTATATCTTGCTTCTGGAGAAATAAATGTACAAAGATTGCAGGGATTATATGTTCCAGTCGAAGATATAAACAATGTTACAAAGTATTATAAAGATAGACAATTATATCCAAAATATGAAGATATCTTCATTATCGGTGAGGAAGCAGAAGATTCACTAAGCGGTGAAAAATGTACAGATCCAATGTACGAGGAAATAAAGAAGTTTGTTTATACTCAACAAACTATCTCAGCTAGTATGCTGCAGAGAAATGTGGTTTAGGATTCCCAAGAGCAGCTTTAATAATAGACGCATTAGAAGCAGATGGTGTTATAAGTGGTTCTAATGGTTCTAAACCAAGAGACGTATTGATTCATCCAGGTGAAGTAAAAACATCAAAAATAAAGAGAAAAACTAATTATAATGAACATTATTCTCCACAAAACTATAGGAAAATTGAAAAGTATAGTCATTTTGAAAAACAAAGCGAAAAAAATTCGCTGTCTTACTCGACTAATAAACAGCTAGAAAAAACGACTGTTGAGAATAAAGTCAGCATAAATAATGATAAAAAAATGTTGTTGGATAAAATAAAAGAAAGAAGG
>JAZRWC010000072.1:0-23448 GCA_045599505.1 Erysipelotrichaceae bacterium
TAAGTGTGAAGAAGTAAGTAAGATACTAGGAAATGAAGGAAGAGTACTAGTAAGACCTTCAGGAACAGAGCCATTAGTAAGAGTAATGATAGAAGCATCAAGCGATGAAATCTGCAAGAAGTATGTAGATGAGATCGTTGAGGTAGTAAAGAGTAAAAATAACTAATAGAACTTATTTATATAAGTTCTTTAGTGCGTTAAGGGATTATTATGATTGATTATAGTTTAAGACAAATAGCAGATATCGTTAATGGTGTAGTTTTAGGCGATGAAACTGTAACTATTAAAGGTATTGTTTCAGATTCTAGAGAAGTAGAAGGTAAAAAAATGTTTGCTCCATTCATTGGTGCAAATGTTGATGGTCATAGCTTTATCAAAGACTTATTTGATAAGGGTATGGTAGCTAGCTTCTGGGATGAAAAGAGTTTAGTAGAAAAGCCTAGTGGCAATCTAGTAGTTGTTAAAGATGTATTAGTAGCTTTACAGGTACTAGCTAGATATTATCGTTTAAATAGCGAAACTACTTTTGTAGGTATTACTGGATCAAGCGGTAAGACAAGTACTAAGGATATTGTAGCTGCTACTTTATCAGCTAAGTTTAAAACTTATAAGACTAAAGGCAATCGTAATAATAAATTAGGTGTTCCGTTAACATTATTAAATATGGATGATGGTGCACAAATGGCTGTAATTGAGATGGGTATTGATGATATGGGTATTATGGAACAGCTAGTAAATATGGTTGAACCTGATTACACAGTTATCACTTCAATTGGTCCAGCCCATATCTCTCAATTTAAAACTATGGACACAATTGTACAGCAGAAATGTTGGATCAATTCAAGAATGAAAGAAACAGGCAAATGTTTCTATAATCACTTAGCTTATGGCTTAGAAAATCAATTAAAAGCTATGGGCTTAGAAAGTAATTCGGTTTCTTATGGCTTTGATGATGGTAATCAAATCAACGCTGTTAGGTATGAATTAAACGATAATGGAACAGTATTTGTTTGCGATAAATTTGATGGTGTTGAGTTTCATCTTCCACTACTAGGAAAACATCAGGTATTAAATGGCTTGGCAGCTATTGGTATAGCTACTAACTTAGGATTAACTGCTTCAGAAATTCAAAAGGGATTTGATTCTATCGTTTTAACTGAACACAGACAACAGTTAAAGCATATTAGAGAAGCTACTATTATTGATGATACCTATAACTCAAATCCAATAAGCTTAAAGGCATCTTTAGAGATGTTTAGTCAATTCAATAACTCATTGGTTAAAACAGTAGTTATTGGTGATATGTTAGAATTAGGTGAAAACTCTAAAGAGTTACACGCTAATATGGCATTAGATGTAGATTTCACTTTATTTGATAACATCTATGTTGTTGGTCAAGAGATGAAATCATTACATGAAAGATTAGAATCTATGGGAATTAAATCTTATCACTTCAATGATTATTTAGAGGTTAAGGATTCCTTAGTTCAATATTTGAAAACAAACAACGCTTTACTATTCAAGGCCAGCAATGGTATGAAATTTGCAAAGTTAATTGATTTATTAGGAGAGTAGTATTATATGACAGTAGTAGCAGTATTATTCGGTGGACAGTCAAGTGAACATCCAGTTTCATTAATGTCTGCAACATCAGTATTAAACAATTTGTCAGATGATTATGATAAGTATCTAGTAGGTATTACTAAAGATGGCAGATGGTTCAATTATAATGGACCATATGAGGCAATTGAAAATGACACTTGGGAAAGCTATGATAATCAAGAAGTTATCCTTTCACCAAACGCTAATCATCATGGCTTCTATAATCTAGTTACTAATGAAGTAAAAAGAGTAGATGTAGTATTTCCAGTATTACATGGAAATTATGGTGAAGATGGTACAATCCAGGGATTATGTAAGTTAGCTGGTATTCCTTGTGTAAGTAATAACTTAACTAATTGTGCTAACACAATGGATAAGGTTATCACTCATGTCTTATGCGAAAAAGAAGGTATTGATATGGCTAAATACAGAGTGTTATTTAGAGATAAACAATACGACTATGAACAGTTATATAAGGAAATTGAAAGAGATTTATTAATTCCTTGTTATGTTAAGCCAGCTAGAGAAGGCTCTTCATATGGTGCTCATAAGATCAATAACTTCTATGATTTTGTTAAGTATGTTGCTGATGCATTCACATATGATGAAAAAATCTTAATTGAAGAATTCATTCCAGGAACTGAAGTAGGTGTTTCTGTTTTAGCTGATGAAGCAGCTAAGTGTGTTTACGAAGTAATCGTAGAAACTGAAATGTATGGTTTTGAAGAAAAGTACAATGGATATAAGACAAATATCTATTATCCAGCTAAAAATCTAACAGAAGCACAATGCGATGAAGTTAGAGTATTAGCTTTAAAGATCGCTAAGATCTTAGATTGTGATGTTATGGCTAGAATTGACTTCTTCAATAGCCCAAGAGGATTTGTGTTTATTGAAGCTAATACTATTCCAGGCTTTACATCTCATTCATTATATCCAGCAATGTGGCAGCATTCTGGTGTTTCATATTCAGAATTATTAGATAAATTAATTAGTTTAGTATTAAAGGGTTAAGAGTTAAAAATGTTTAAATCTCGTTGTTATGTTGATATATCTGTAAAAAACTTTGTTAGTAATCTTCAAGGTCTAAAGAATCTGGTATATCCCAAAAATGAAAAGATAATTGGCATTGTTAAGGCCAATTACTATGGGCATGGAGCAGTAAAACTAGCTCATATCATGGAAAGAGAAGGGATAAGTGATTTTGCGGTTGCTACACTAGATGAAGGCATCGAATTAAGAGAAGCTGGAATTGAAGGTACAATCTTAGTTTTAGGCTATGTTGAATTTGAAGATTGGCAAAGAGCGCATAACTACGATTGTATTATTACTATCGCAACTGTTGATCAAGCATACCGTATGATTGAATTCTCCAAGAATACAGGTATCAGATTAAAAGGTGAAGTTAAGGTTGATACAGGAATGAATCGTATTGGTTTAAATCCATTAACCGTAACTGAAAGACAATTAAAGGATATCTATGATGGTAGATACATCGAAGTAACTGGAACATTCTCTCATTTATGTAGAGCAGATAGCTTCCAAGAAAGAGACAGAAAGTTTACTTATCATCAAAAGGATGTCTTTGATACTTATTTAGCTAGACTTGCTTCTTTAGGTTTAAAGCCAGGAAGAAGACATATTTGTGCTAGCTCAGGAATCTTAAATTATCCAGAATTTACTTACGATGCAGTAAGACCTGGATTTATGTTACTAGGATTTGACGTAGGTGAAGTAAATGAAGCTTACGAGCGTAAACCAGTATTAAGCTGGTATAGCAAGGTAGAGATGGTTAAGACAATCTATCCAGAAGATGGTGTCAGCTATGGCCATATTTACGTTGCTGGTAAGGAAAGAAAAATCGCTACTATTAGCTGTGGCTATGGCGATGGTTTCCCTAGAAGATTATCAAATACAAGCTGGGTACTAATCAATGGTATGAAGGCTTATGTAGTTGGTAGAATTTGCATGGACCAGTTTATGGTCGATGTTACTGGAATTGATGTTAAATGCGAAGATAGAGTTACATTAATTGGTACTAGCCATGGTGTGACAATCAGCGCAAATGATTTAGCGAATATGTCAGATACAATCGTCGATGAAATTGTATGTGATATTAACTCAAGAGTTAAGAGATATTACATTGAGTAGAAAGAGGGATATCTTATGAAACAGAAAGTTGGAAAGTTAACTCACGAAGCAGGAAATAGCTATCGCGATGAAAGAGGAAGACTATTAGTAATGGACTTCAAAAAGAAGATTGGTTATGTAGTTAATAAAAATGAAGAAAGAAAAGTTGGTATCTTACAGGCTAGAGCATTTATCTGCTTAATGATTTGTATCGTATTAGGCTTCTATATTGACTGGATTATCGCTATTGGTATTTCAGCTGCTATCTATTTATTTACTGATTGGTATTTTAAGAAAAAGTATTTACCAACATTAGATACTTTCAAGACAGCTGATTTCCCTACAAAGCCTACATTAGTAGAAATCTTTGTGGAAACAGGAAAGATGCAGACAGCTTTAAGATTAGCATGCTCAATTGTATTACCAGTTTTATTAGTAGTTAATTGTTTTATCACTTTAAAAGGTAAGGAAGTATTATCTACAAACGATACTATCTTATTAGTATTCTCTGTAGTAACTGCTATCGTTTCAGCAGTTTTAGCTTTCTACAACATCAAAGCATTATCAATTTTAGGAAAGGAAAATAAGTAAGATGATTGAATTCAAGTTTGACACACAGTTATTAATCGAAGGCGAAAATTTAGATGAAGATGAAATCCATGATTATTTCATGGAAAACTTTAAGGGTGACTGCTTATTAGCAGTAGGAGATGAAGATTTAATTAAGATTCATTTCCATACAAATGAACCTTGGCAGGTTTTAGAATATTGCGCTTCTTTAGGCGAAATCTATGATGTAATCGTAGAAAATATGGAAAGACAGGCTAACGGTCTAAAGGGTTAAAATTCATTTATTGTTCAATTTTTCTTCACATTAGTATTCTATACTTATTATGAAAAAATAAATAAGAATGGGGATTTATTATGGCAAAGCTTTTAGTGGTTGACGATGAAGTCAAAATTAGAGAGATGATCATTAAGTATGCTAAGTTCGAAGGGCATGAAGTAACTGAAGCAAGCGATGGTTTTGAAGCTATTGATTTAGCTAAAGCTAACGATTATGATCTTATCGTTATGGATGTAATGATGCCAGAATTAGATGGTTTCAGTGCAGTTAAAGAAATTAAGAAAACAAAGAATATACCAGTTATTATGCTTTCAGCCCGTGGTGAAGAATACGATAGAATTCATGGTTTTGAGGTTGGAGCAGATGACTATGTTGTTAAGCCTTTCTCAGTAAAGGAATTAATGATGAGAATCATTGCAGTATTAGCTAGAAGTGAATCTACAAAGAAGAAGGAATCTAGTTCTGATGTCTTGACATTTGGTGAATTAGAAATCGATAATGGTGCTAGAATCGTTAAGATTAATTCTGAAAGAATTGATTTGTCACCAAAAGAATATGACTTATTATTCTTTATGGCAAAGAACGCAAATATCGCATTATCTAGAGAAACACTATTATCTTCAATCTGGGGATACGATTATTATGGCGATGACCGTACTTTAGATACTCATATTAAATTATTAAGAAAATCACTTGGTGACTGTCAAAAGAACATTGTGACAGTTAGAGGAATAGGTTACCGCTTTGAATACGAACAGAAAAACTAGAAAAGTAAAATATCTATTTGGTAAGTCAGCCCCGATTCATACGTGGCTGTTTTACTATTTCTCTTTGTTTACTTTAGTAATGATACTAGTACTATGGACTTTTGAAATGTTGTTTTTGGATACAACTTACAAGATCACAAGAGCTAATGAAATTACTAAGATATCTAGAAGTGTAGTAACAAGCTTAAATGATTATGACTTTTCTCAAGAAGTAGTAAGATTAGCTTTAGAAAAAGATGTTTCTATCATCGTTTCTAATAGAGAAGGAAACTACTTAGTTAGTGGTAATACTGACTTATTAGCTAATAATTTAAGTAGATTAGACGCTAATAAAGTAAATCAATATCTAGAAGAGATGGATAGTAAAGATAGCATGGTTTTATATTTCAACCATGATGGTAGTAGAATATTTAAATATGATGATGTATTCTCATTACTAAGTTCTTCATTCTTCTCAAAGGATTCAAATTCAGTCAGAGGTCTTATCTATGGTGTTAGGGCTCAAAATATAGCTGGAGTAGATAGATATGTAGTTGTTTATGGTAGTATTGCCCCAGTAACAAGTACAGTAACAGCTTTAGCTCAACAGCTATTATTAGTAAGCTTGATGTTAGTGATTGTTTCAATCGTTATATCGCTAATAGCCTCTAGAAGAATATCTAAACCAATTGTTAGACTAAATGATCAAGCTATTACCATCGGTAATGGTAATTATGTTTTTGAATATGTCAGAAGTGGCTATATTGAAATTGACCAGTTGTCTACTAGTATGGAAAACCTGGCTCATTCATTATTGCAGCTAGAAAAGATGCAGAAGGATCTAATTGCCAACGTATCACATGACTTACGTACCCCTTTAACAATGATTGCGGGTTATGGTGAAGTTATGAGAGATATTCCTGGTGAAAATACACCGGAAAACGTACAGGTAATTATCGATGAAGCTAATAGATTAACTGCTTTAGTAAATAACATGCTAGATATCTCTAAGCTTCAGGCAGGTGCTGTTTCAATTGCCTTCTCAAGATTCTCAACTGATGAACTAATGAAGGAAGTAACTAGCTCATATCATCGTTTAACAGAAAAACATGGTATCAAGTTGGATGTTATCAACGATGGGAATGAGTATTATGCAGTAGGAGACTTGCATAGAATCAAGCAGGCTCTGTATAATTTAATCAATAACGCTATCAACTATATAGGTGAGGATAAGAGAGTTATCGTCAGCTATCAAAGAGTTGGTAATTCAATCAGATTTGAGGTAATCGACCATGGTAAGGGGATTCCTGAAGATGCGATTGACTTGATCTGGCATAGATATTATCGATTAGAAAAGAACAAAGAAATTAAGGTAACTGGTACAGGATTAGGCTTATCAATAGTTAAGACTATCTTTGAGTTACATAACGCAAAATATGGTGTTGAATCAGTAGTTGGTGAAGGATCATCGTTCTGGTTTGAACTAGTATGTGATGGCGTAAAGACAAAAGACGAAAACAAGGGGTAAAAATCAATGAGTGGATGTAATCACAATTGTGGCAGTTGTGCACAGAATTGTTCAAGCAGAACAGCTAAGAGCAATTTCCGTGTTGAACCTAACGCAAATACACGCATTAAGAAAATTATTGGTGTAGTAAGCGGTAAAGGTGGCGTAGGCAAGAGCATGGTAACTTCATTAATGGCCGTTAATATGGCAAGAAGTGGCTATACTACAGCTATTTTAGATGCAGATATTACAGGCCCATCTATTCCACAGGCATTTGGAATTAGCGGTATGTTATTTGCGGATGAAAATGGTGGAATCTATCCTGCAGAAAGCCCATTAGGTATTAGAATAGTATCAACTAATTTAGTATTAGAAAATCCAACTGATCCAGTTGTATGGCGTGGACCAGTTATTGCTGGAATGGTTAAGCAGTTCTATACTGATGTTAACTGGGGAGAAGTAGACTATATGTTTGTGGATATGCCTCCAGGAACTGGAGATGTTCCCTTAACAGTATTCCAGTCATTACCAATCGATGGAATTATCATCGTATCAACACCACAGCAGTTAGTAAGCATGATCGTTGAAAAGGCTGTTAAGATGGCTAATATGATGAATGTTCCAGTATTAGGCTTAGTAGAAAACATGAGCTATGTTGTATGTGACAATTGTGGCAATAAGGTTTCATTATTCGGTGATGGAAATACAGAAAACTTAGCTAGCCAGTATGGTTTAGAAGTATTAGCTAAGCTTCCATTAGATCCAAGTTTAACTAAGTTTGTTGATGAAGGACAAATTGAATCTTATCCTTTAGAAACATTAACAAAAGTCAAATCAGCAATCGAAAGCTTATAGGAGAGTGAATGACTCTCCTTTTTTTGATAGTGGTATAATATAGTAGTGTTATAAGGAAGTTACTATGAAGAAATTGTTTATTAGAATCTTAGTTATTGTAATGATATTTACCTTATTTGGCTGTAAAGAAAAGGAAGTAAATACTCAAGAAGATATAAATATAAATGAAATAGAAGAAGTAGAAAATGAGGATAAAGATATGAGAAAAATGAATGTACAGATAGGTGAATATACTTTTATAGCTACTTTAGAATCAAATGAAGCAGTAGATAAGCTAATTGAGATGATGGAAGCTTCCCCTGTAACAATTAAGATGGATGATTATTCTGGATTTGAAAAAGTTGGATCATTAAACGTGTCATTACCTAGAAGCGATAAACAGACAACTACTAATCCAGGTGATATTGTTTTATATAACGGTAGTAACATTGTTATATTCTATGGAAATAATTCTTGGAGCTATACAAGAATCGGTCATATCGATAATTTAGAAAATTGGACTAATGCTTTAGGTAGTGGAAGTGTAGAAGTTACTTTTTTAATTGATTAATAAATATTGGAAATGATTATGAGCAAGTACGAAAAATTATGGCAATATATTTCTAATAGTAATAAAGACTATTTGAAATTATCTTATGAAGAAATGGAAGAAATACTAGGTTTTAGTGTTGATCATTCTTTCTTAACTTATAAGAAAGAACTATTAGAATTTGGTTATAGCGTTAAAAAGATTTCGATGAAAAATCAAACTATTGAGTTTGTTAAGGAGAAATAGATGTTAGAAAATAGAAAGGCAAAATTTCATTTACCAGGGTTATTTGAGTTTTATGAGCTCTATAGCCGTTTTTTGCCTATCTTTTTTGATAGTAGAGAATACTTCTATGATTATGTAGAGATTTCTTCTATTTATGGCGCTCCAAAAAGATGTTTATGGTCTGGTGGAAGATTAGGTTTAGCTAATGATGATAGTATCTTAAAAACGTTAGAACTATTAGAAAAATATAATATCTCAGCTAGATTAACATTCTCCAATTCCTTATTAGAAGAGAAACATTTATCTGATGAAAGATGCAACAAGTTATGTAGACTACTAAATGATTCTAAGATTAGAAATGGTGTAATTATCCATTCTGATTTACTATTGGATTACTTAAAAGAAAAATATCCTAATTTATATTTTGTTTCTTCAACTACTAAGGTTATTACTGACTTTGATGAATTTGTTAGAGAGTTGGATAAGGAAGAATTTGAATATGTAGTACCGGATTTCAGATTAAACAAAAAGTTTAATGATTTAAACAATTTGTTTAAAGAACAGAAAGATAAGGTAGAATTTTTAGCTAATGAATGTTGTTATATTGGCTGCAATAAAAGAAAAGAATGTTACAAAAATGTGAGTCAGATGGTATTAGATGAAGATACAGATGAATTTGAATGTACTTCAAAAGAAAAAAGTGGTTATAAGTTTTCTAACGCTATGAAAAATCCTAGCTTTATCTCAAATAAAGATATTACAGATATTTATTTACCTAATGATTTTACTAATTTCAAAATTGAGGGTAGAGGATTAGGAAGTGCGTTAGTGTTAGAGTTCTTACTTTACTATTTAGTTAAACCAGAGTACCAATTGAATGTTAGGGAAATGATTTATTTAGATAGTGATTTGGATTTGTTTTAGTTTTTCTAAATAATTGAATTAATGAGGTTATCTATTTAGGTAACCTTGTTTTTTGTTGGGAAAATAGCTGCTCTTTTCTTTTATGAAAAAGAAGAATATAATGTCTTTGTATGAAAAAAATGAACTTATCGATTTTCGCATTATTAAGCTTTTTAGTTGTTATAGTGATTGGAACAGTTTTATTGTCATTACCTATTAGTAATACTTTACCTGTGGCTAGTATTATAGACAATTTGTTTACAAGTACTAGCGCTACATGTGTTACTGGATTAGTTACAGTAACAGTGGCAGAACAATACAATTTGTTTGGACAGTTAGTCGTACTAGTATTAATCCAGGTAGGTGGTGTAGGTTTAATTTCTTTTGTAGGGTTAGTATTAAGCTTTAGAAAAAAGAAATTGAATCTTCATGACAGAAAAATGATTCAATCATCTTTTAATAAGGTTGAACTAAGTGGTATTCAGCCATTCTTAATAAGAGTTTTTAAATATGTTGGTGTTTTTGAATTAATTGGAGCTATTTTATATAGCTTCAGATTTATTCCAAAATTTGGCTTTTTGAAAGGTCTATATTATTCTGTTTTCCTTTCAATTTCCGCATTCTGTAATGCTGGTATTGATCCATTAGGTGGAACAAGCTTAATTGCCTATTATAATGATGCGCTAGTTTCTTTAGTAACTGCAGCGTTAATTATCTGTGGTGGTTTAGGTTTTATTGTCTGGTTTGAAATAATGGATAATATCAGAGAAAAGAACAATTTAAGGGTAGCTATCAAGACATTATCAACACATACCAAGGTTGTCATCGTCGCATCTTTCTGGCTGATCCTTGTTGGTATGATAGAGTTTTTGGTAGTTGAATATAACACTATGGAAGAATGCAATTTCGCTACAAAGCTACTTGTTTCTTTCTTCCAATCAGTAAGCTATCGTACTGCAGGATTCTCAACTTTTGATTTTGCTAGATTAAGTAAGGCGACATTACTTTTCTCTTGCTTATTTATGTTAGTTGGTGGATCTGTTGGTGGTACTGCTGGTGGTGTAAAGGTTACAGTATTAGCTGTTATCTTTATTAAGCTTAGAGAATACGTAAAAGGCTTCTATACACCAGTTGTAAATCATAAGAGGATTAGAGGTTCAACAACCTTCCAGGCTTATTTCACTGTCACAGTTTATTTGATTTTAATATTCTGTAGTTTAGTGATCACTTCATTAACATTTAAAGGTGAAATTACTACTTTGATATTTGAGGTTGTTTCAGCTATTGGTACTGTAGGATTAAGTGCAGGTATTACTAGTAGCTTAGGTTTATTAGAAAAGATAGTTATTATCTTCTTAATGTTCTTTGGCCGAGTTGGCATGTTATCACTTGGCGTAAGAACTATGAAGGATATTAATTCAAGCATCGAATATGCTGATTCAGGAATTATAGTATAGGAGAAAAGGTTATGGCTCAGGAAAAGAATTTTATTGTTTTAGGATTAGGTAGATTTGGTACTACATTATCAAATTTATTAGCAGATCAAGGATATAATGTTATAGCTATTGATAAGGATATCGATGCAGTTGAAGGTGTATCTAAAACAGTACAGGCTTTTAGAGGCGATTTCACCGCAATTGAAACATTAAGAATGGTTGGAGCTGATGAATGTGAAGTAGGTATTGTATCTACTGGCAGCTCATTAGAAGATACTATCATGGGTGTTATGAACCTTAAGGAAATGGGTGTTAAAACAGTCATTTCAAAGGCTAAGGATGAAAGATGTGCTTCTGTTATTATGAAGGTTGGTGCTGATAAGATTATCCAGCCTGAAAAAGACGTAGCTAAAAGATTAAGCAAGATGTTAATGGCTGATAATATTGTCGATTTAGTTGATATCGATGATAGCTACAGTATCGCCGATATTGAATGTCCAAAATCATGGTTTGGCAAGTCATTAAAAGAATTAAATTTAAGAAACAAGTATGATATGAACGTCATCGGTTTCAAATTAACAGCTGATGCAAAGATGTATGCAAACATCGGTCCTGACTATGTTGTTAAAGAAAACGAATATGTCGTAGCTGTTGTAAACAAAGACGCAATTGCTCAGATTGCTAAATTAAAATAAGATAAAAGTATAAGGCTACTTCATTTGAAGTAGCTTTTTAATTGGCCTATTTATAAATGATGTTTTTTAATAAGACTAATTATCATTCATGTTGTATAATCTATTTAACAGAACTTATTTATAAAGGAGAATTATACAATGACTAAATTATTAGTACAGTCTGATGACTATGGATTTACTAAAGCCGTTACTTTAGGAATCAACGACGCAATCGAAAATGGTATCTGCCGTAATACTGGTATGTTCACTAATATGCCTGCTGCAGTATTAGCTGCTGAACTTGCTAAGAAGCATCCAGAAGCTTGTTATGGTATCGACTTCAACTTAGTAGCTGGTAAGCCAGTAAGCGATCCAAAGGATATCCCATCTTTAGTAGATGAAAATGGTAATTTCCGTAAGTCAGGTTACTATGTAAGACAGGAAAAGTACTGGACTGAAGAAGGACAGAACGAATTATTCCCATATGATGAAGTTAGAACTGAAATCAGAGCACAATATGCTAAGTTCTTAGAATTAATGGGCACTAAGCCAGGTTATTTCCATGGACATTCAATCACACCTGCTAACTACTTAAAGGCAATTGAAGAATTAGCTGAAGAAGAAAACATTCCTTATTCAAGAAATAATGCTAAGTTAGGTGCTACACCTATCGCTGCTATCGCTGTTAATCCTGATTCAAAGAGCAAGACTTTCAATCCAGATTACCAGTTAAAAAAGAGCACAACTGATATGGTATTAGATCAGGCTGATAAGATCTTATCTAGTGATTTAGCTGTTATCATTTGCCATGCTGGTTTCATGGATGATGAATTATTAGGTTTAACTTCATTATCAATTGAACGTGTTAAGGACCACGCTATGATGACTAGCGATAGAATGAAGCAATTTATCGCTGATAATAATATCGAATTAGTTACTTACACTGATTTATACAAGAAGTAAAATTGAGAGATAAGTTGTACGAAAGTACAACTTTTTCTTTTGTAAAATCAATGATATATTTTTAGTAGATAAACTTATAGGAGCTTATTTTATGAAAACTAATTCAAACTTCATGAAGATTGGTGTTATTTATTGCGTTATCGTCTGTGGTATCGCCAATGTTTTATTCTTTGGAGCTAAATATGGATTTAACTTGATCATGTTATCCATGGCTATTAAAAACATCATTTCTTCTTTTACATTAACTACTGGATTATCATTATCCGATTTATTAAATAGTGGTGCGATGATTTCAGCAGTAGAAGCTTATCCAGCATTTGTGAAAAGCGAGCTATTTATGAACGTTTTAATTAACGCTTACGCTATAGCTACCGCAATTGCTCCATTATGTACTGCCAGTGCTTTAATCTTATCAGCTAGAGTATTCTTTAGAAGATTATTCTCTAAGAAGAATGTTGGTAATGATACTATCGTCATATTTGGTTACAACAATAAGGTAAGAAGTGCAGTTGGTAAGATGAGTGATATTACTATTATTTCTCGTAAGCCAATTGATGCTAAGGAAGAATTCCAATTACGTAAGAATAATGTTCATATTCAAGTTTTTGATGTAGTAAATGAAGATATTAACGCTACTATTGACTTCTTAAAGAAGATGGAAATGGAAGAAGTAGAGAAAATCTTAATTATGGATGATAGCGATGCAGCTAATTTCTCAATCTATCAAAGATTAGTAGCAGCTAATTTAGGCTTAAGAAGCGATTGTGTTATTAAGAGTGAGTGTAGTTCTCAATTAATTCAACAGCTATTTATCAACTCTTATCAATCTCAAAGAGCTTTACCAATCGTATTATTTACTTCTAACTCATTAACAGCTAATACAATCTTGAATCAATATCCAATCAATGAAGAATTGAATAAAGATCATAATAGAATCTTATTAATCGGTTTTGGTGAAACAGGCCAACAAGTTTGTCAACGTATCACTAATGAAGCTTTAGAAAACTCAGATAGTTATTTATATATTGATGCCATTGATAGATCAATCGATAAGGATAGAGATCAATTCTTATCAAAGGTATCTAGTAAGATTGGTAAAACAACTAAGGAAAGCTATGTATTAACTAATCCTGATTCAGATGGAACTTTAGAAATTAAATTCCATCAATATGATATCGCTAATCCTGATTTCTTAGATTTCTTAAAGAAGCAGGAAGGTTATGACTATTGTGCAGTTATCACAGGTAATTCAGATTCAGCTTTAGAAGCTATCATCAGAATTGATAACATCATTAAAGAGAAGAAGTGGACACCATTTCCAATTATCGCTTGTAATGATAGAAGCGATGAAGTTATTCGTTATGTTAACGATGATAAGACCCTATACAAGAATATTCACTTTGTTCAAAAGAGTGGATCAATTGACGCAATATTCAATGAGACAAATGAACCAGATGTTATCAAATTCTATGATCATTATGATGATATGAATATCTTAGGTGTAACTACTGAAAAGGAAGATAACGATGAATGGTTAAAGGTTAACGATTGGAATACATTAGATTTCTATACTCAAGCTGTAGTAAGAAAGATGTACAATCACCAATTAGTTAAGAAGACTTTATTAAAAGAGAAGTATGGCGATAAGCTAATGAGTGAATTAGCTAAGCGCTTTGGTGAAAATGGTTACTTACTAAAGAGAGTTGGTAATACCTTTAAGTATGATTGTTCTAGCAAGGAAATGTTAGAAAGAGTAAGTGAAGATGAATTATCACTAGAAATGGCTAAGTTAGAGCATCGTAGATGGTGTGTAGCTATGGCTCTAGATGGCTGGAGCTATGGAGAGTTCTATGATGAAGTAAATAAGACTTCTCCTTGGTTAATGGATTGGGAAAGCTTAAGTCAAAAAGATCCTGAAGCTTGCTTATTCAGATTAAAGCCACTTCTATATATGATGATTGAAAAGTAAAAGGCTGTTACCAGCCTTTTGACTTTTTATAATAGTTCGATAGATTTGAATGTTAATGGTGAAGTAGAGTTAAATACTAATTCTATTTCACTATTTTTCATTTCAGCTTCAAATTCTAAAGTGTTTTCTAATGATAGTGTACTAACTTCTTTACCATCAACCTTTAATGTTAAAGAACCTTTTGAAACATCTTCTAAATTTACTTTAATAGCTTTGCTGTTATTGATATATCTGAATATAACAGTACTATCAGTGATATTAACGATATCACTGCCTTTGATATATGCCTTATCTATACTTGTCTCTTCAAAGCCTAAGAATATTACTTCATCATTATCATAAACATATGTAGCTCTTCCAGCCTCATATAAGCCATTTGTAAGGCCATTTGTAAGGCCATTTGTTAAAGATGAAGAAGTTATAGTAGCTTGCTTAAACGTTCCATCAGGGCGCTTATTTATTCTTTCAACGCACATCTGTCTAGAGAATTGTTTGCCATAAGTATGACGATGATAGAACATTAAATATTCATCATTTACTTTGACAAGAGAACCATGGTTATTAGCCCAATTGTTCTTCAGTTTACCTTCAAAAGCGTTATCTACTAGTACTCCTGCATAAGTATATGGGCCATAGATGTTATCGCTAATTGCGTAACATAATTCATGCTGTAATTGAGAAGAGTAGATAAAGTAATATTTACCGTCATACTTTCTTAATGAAGAAGCTTCTAAAAATTCATGACCTTCAAATGAAGTTCCTTTTCCTTGTCCTACTCCAGGAACTACTAGTACTGGCTGATTTAACATTGTCAACATGTCGTTAGAAAGTTCAACGATATAAGCACCTTTACAGTTTCTTTCATTTAAATCCATACCATCGATTTTAAAGTCGACGCTAAAACCGATACCCATATAAATCTTTCCATCATCATTTAACAATCCTGGATCAAAGAAGTTAGGGTAGTGTTCAAATGATTTAGGGTCAAGATACTCAGCATATTTAAGCTTTCCATAATACTTGTATGGTCCTTCTGGTTTATCGCTTCTATTAACAAATACACCATCAATCCCATCATAGAAATAATACATGTAGTATTTACCATCATTTCCTTGTACTACATCTGGTGCGTACAAGTTTCTGTCTGCAGCTTGAGGAATTTCTTCTTGTTGTCTAGGAATAGTTACACCATGATAAGTCCAATTGCCTAAATTACTTGTTGGACAGCTATATAATACATAATCATCTTCACAATACTTTTTGCCATCAGCTTTATCATGAGAACCAAATACATATAAACGATCATCAAATACATGTGGTTCTCCATCAGCGATATATTCATCAAGATTGTAGATTGGATTTAATAAATTATTGTTCATAACTTTTTACCTCCTTACCATTATAACAAATTCCACTAATAAAAAAGGAAGCAATTGCTTCCTTAGTTTACTCTCTAGAGCCTTTATAGATTAATACTGATCCTGCGATAAATCCTACAAGTGATAAGCTTGCTAAGGCTAGGGCAATAATTAATTCATTATTGCTGTAACCTGATAGTAGACCAGCTGTTGGACCTTTAGTTGCATCTGGTAAATCATCGCTTGGATTAACATCAACTGGATTAGTTGAATCGTAATTCTTCTGTCTTACAATTGTTAATACATAGGCGTTTGAACTACCATCTTCACTAGATACATTGATTAGTATCTGGTTATTAACTTCTTGCTGGATTGTTACCTTGCTAGTAGGGTTTTCAGCGATACACTTTAAATCTAAATCATCATTAGGGTCGATTGTTACCTTGTATGAATTAGTTAGCTTACTGAATGAAGGATACAATGTAGCCTTATCAGAAACAGTTAAGCTCTTTAAATATGTATTTGAGCTCTTTTCTTTTTTGATGTTGATAGAGTAGTTGGCATTTGTATATTCAACAGTTTTATCAGAGCTCTTTTCTTCTTTCTTAGTTCCATATTGAGGTGTAGGAGCTTGCTGTCCTTCCTCAATTTCACCAGCTTCTAGCTTAGCGTTGAATTCATCGATTTCAGCTTGATTTAGGATGTTTTCCTTATCTTCAACTTCTACTTCTTCCTTAACTGTTACAGTTGAAGTAAAGCCGCTTGATTTAATAGCTGAAGTAGTAGCGTCATTAGCGATTACGATAAATCTTACCTTAAACAACATTCTATCTGAAGCGATAGGATCGTTCTTACTACCATTTGTAGCGTTAAAGCTTATAGTTCCTAATGTATCTGTATTAACATTGACATTCCAATCATATAAGTTGTCACTTACTTCAACATCAACGATAGTAAACACTGACTTATCATAGTTAACTGATCCTTTGATATTGTAAGCTGGATTTTGGCTAGTGGCATGTACCTCAATAATAGCTAACTTATCTACCTCAGTAGAAGTTGTACCGTTTATTGTGATACTACCGGTTTCCTCAGCCCCAACTCTTATCATTGAGAATACCATTAATAGAATAATACCGATAATAATAATTTTTCTTAATAATTTAACCATATATCAATAATATCACTTATGCTTTTTTTGCTCAACTGTACGCTTTTTATCGCCAGAATTGTACTTTTTAGGCTTGATTAGACACTTAGGTCCATAGCCGATTAGATCAGTTCTTTTAGCGATAGTTAGTGCCTTATAAACAGTTTCATAGTTTTCAGGGAAGTTCCATTGAAGTAGTGCTCTTTGCATCTTCTTCATTTGTGGATCACGTTCAATATATACTTCTTTCATAGTATCAGGGTTGATACCTGTGTAGTACATACATGTTGCCTTTGTACTAGGAGTAGGGTAGAAATCCTGTACCTGTTCAGGAACATGCTTAACATTCTTTAAGTAACAAGCCATCTCAATAGCGCTGTCTAAATCAGCACCTGGATGAGATGAGATTAAATAAGGAACAAGGTATTGCTTTAAACCATATTCTTCATTTAGCTTTTCATACTTTTCAACAAACTTCTGGTATACTTCTACCTTTGGCTTGCCCATTAACTCTAGTACCTTTGGATCGATGTGTTCTGGAGCAACTTTTAATTGACCAGATACATGATGTTGTACTAGTTCTCTAAAGAATGTATCATCCTTATCTAACATTAGATAATCATATCTGATACCAGAGCGGATAAATACTTTCTTAACTTTTGGTAGTGTTCTTACTTCTCTTAGTATTTCTAAATAATCCTTATGATCAGCTTTAACGTTTTTACAAGGTTGAGGAACTAGACATTGTCTGAATGTACAAGTACCATTATTTAATTGTTGTTTGCAGCTTGGATGATAGAAGTTAGCTGTTGGTCCACCAATATCATTGATATAGCCCTTGAAGTTAGACATCTTAGTTATTTCCTTAGCTTCCTTTACGATTGATTCTTTACTTCTAGAAGAGATTGTTCTTCCTTGATGAGAAGTCAATGCGCAAAATGAGCAGGAACCAAAGCATCCTCTATTTGAGATGATAGAGAATTGTACTTCTTCAATAGCTGGAATGTAATGATACATTGGATGGAATGTTCTTTCATATGGTAAATCATATGTATCATCCATCTCTTGAGTGTTTAGTG
This sequence comes from Erysipelotrichaceae bacterium, assembly GCA_045599505.1. Taxonomy (GTDB): domain Bacteria; phylum Bacillota_I; class Bacilli_A; order Erysipelotrichales; family Erysipelotrichaceae; genus UBA1783. Next base: position 17,974 of record JAZRWC010000072.1, read on the forward strand.
GGAAGTCTGGTTCATTTTGAACAACATACCAACCATCATACTTTTCAACTAGCTTTTTAGCTTTAATCGCATCTGTATGCATTGATTTAATCTTGAATGATTTAGCGTATGTCACTTTATCAGTGCTTACTTCAGAGAATGGTGGAAGTTCAACATAGTCTGATAAGTATTCTAATGTCTTAGTTTTATAACAGCTTCCTCTAATATAGGTTACATATTGAATTTCTAGTCCACTATTTAAGGCATCTGCCATCTCAACGATATTTCTTTCACCCATACCATATAATAGCAAGTCAGCGTTTGAATCTAATAAGATACTTCTTCTTACCTTATCATCCCAATAGTCATAGTGGGCAAGTCTTCTTAATGAAGCCTCAATACCACCGATGATGATTGGTGTATTAGGGAATAATGATCTGATTTTATTACAGTAAACGATAGTGGCTCTATCAGGTCTTTTACCCATTTCACCATTATCTGTATAGTTATCTTTCTTTCTTCTTCTTTTTGAGACACTGTAGTGATTTACCATTGAATCGATATTACCAGCTGATACTAAAAAGCCTAAGCGTGGTGTACCTAATTCTAAGAAGTCCTCGTCTGTTTTCCAGTTAGGCTGAGGTTTAATAGCTACTTTATAGCCAAAACGCTCTAGAGTTCTAGATATGATGGCAGGACCAAAAGAAGGGTGATCTACATAAGCATCCCCAATAAAATAAATAAAGTCAGGCTGATCCCAGCCTCTTAGTTCCATATCTTTTTTGCATACTGGTAAAAACATAACATATACCTCTAGTTTAATTATAAACCACTTTTTTACACAATGCACAAAAACGCTTTTGACAAAGATAATTAATAATTAATATAATGTCGTTACTAGTTACCTAAGGAGGTAATAACATGGGATTTTTAACTGAGAGCTGGTTTATTATATGTGTATTAATTATATTATCTGTAATACTAGTATTAAGAAAAGATAAACAAGATGAGATGGTAAATCTAATCATCAAAGCGATAATACTTATGGGGTTAATCTATTTAGCTTCGACAGGTTTATTACTATCAGCTAAGAAATAATTAGAAAGCTTGAGAAAGCTTTTTCTTTTAGTCATTTTTTTACTTAGAGGGGTAGTAGATGTGTTAAAATTATGTAAAGAAAAGTAAAAATATAATGAGGTTTTTAATATGAGTAAGTATGTTTTATCTATTGACCAGGGTACTACTAGTAGTAGAGCCATACTATTTGATGAGAATTTACAGATAGTTTCTATCTCTCAACAAGAGATACCTAATAGCTTTCCTGAAGCTGGTTGGGTACAGATGGATGGTAATGAGATTTATTCAAGTGTTGAATTAGTATGCGCTCAAGCGGTGAACAAAGCTAAAATCAATGTTGATGATATCGTTAGTATTGGTATCACAAATCAAAGAGAAACAACATTAATCTGGGATAAGAAAACAGGATTACCTGTTTATGATGCTTTAGTATGGCAATCAAGACAGACTGCTGATTTATGCCAGGAAGTTATTGATAAAGGATATAGTAAACTAATTGGTGAAAAGACTGGTCTACCAATTGACCCATATTTCTCAGCTAGCAAGATCAGATGGATTTTAGATCATATTGAAGATGGTCAAACTAGAGCTGAAAATGGTGAGTTAATGTTTGGTACTGTTGATAGCTGGCTAGTTTATAAGCTAACTAATCGCAAGGTTCATATTACCGATGTAACAAACGCTTCTAGAACAATGTTGATGAATTTAGATACATTATCTTGGGATAAGGAACTATTAGATATCTGGAATATTCCAGAATGCATCTTACCAACTATTAAGGATTCTAGTGAAGTATATGGCTATACAGAGATGTTTGGTACTCATTTACCAATAGCTGCTGTAGCAGGAGATCAGCAAAGCGCATTATTTGGACAGATGTGCTTTGATGAAGGAAATTGTAAGAATACTTATGGTACAGGTTGCTTCTTACTATTCAATACAGGAAGTAAGAGAGTTAACTCATCAAGTGGTTTAGTTAGTACAGTAGGTTGGAAGATTAAAGATGAAGTAGTATACGCTTTAGAAGGTAGCGTCTTTGTGGCTGGAGCAGCTATTCAATGGCTAAGAGATGGTTTAAAGCTAATTGAAAAAGCTGGTGATACTCAAAAGATTGCCGAAAGTCTAGATGATAGTCAAGGAGTTTATGTAGTACCTGCCTTTACAGGACTAGGAGCACCTTATTGGAAACAATCTGCTAGAGGAGCTATATTTGGTTTAACTAGAGGAACTACAGCTAATCATCTAGTTAGAGCAACTTTAGAATCACTTGCCTACCAATCTTATGATATAATCGAAGCTATGGAAAAGGATACAAGCACAAAGGTATCCTCATTACAGGTTGATGGTGGAGCATGCAGAAACGATTATCTAATGCAGATGCAGTCAGATTTAATTAACGCTGATATCTTAAGACCAGTCAACTTTGAAACTACTGCACTAGGCGCAGCTATGCTAGCTGGTTTAGCAGTAGGATTATTCAATGATAAAAACGATTTAAGAAGCAAGTTTGTGGTTGAAAGAAGATTTGAACCTAAACTAAATCAAAACGAAGTAAAACAGTTAATAAGTGGATGGAAGAGAGCAGTAAAAGCTACTATTGAGTTTTAAGGAGTTTTAAGGAGTTTTAAGTATGAAATTTGATGATCTTAAAGAAGAATTATTATCATTAGTGCATCAGTTTGAAATTGAAGTATCTGAAATTGATGAAAATACAAATGAAGTCTATTTACCAGAAACAGAAGAGAAATTCGTTATGGATGGATATATGAATCTGTTTAGAAGTATCAATGGTTTTTATAATGAATTTATTGATGTGTTAGATGATTCAGTTCCTATAGACTATTTCACTGACGAATCCATCGATGAAGATTTCCACTATTGCAAAGGACAATGTTGTTGTGGTGGATGCGATGAGGATTGTGATTGTCAATGTGATTGCGATTGTGATGGAAATTGCCAGTGTGATTGCGATGGTAATTGTGAATGTAATTGTGAATGTGATGAAGAACAAGGCTGTCATAAATGCGCTTGTAAAGAATAGAGAGGGTTACTTATGAGAATTTATTTAGCTAGTCCAATTTTTGAAGAAGTTGAAATTGCCAACATCAGAAAAACTGAAAAGTTATTACGTGATCAAGGTCATGTAGTATTCTCACCATCTGAAGGTGATTGGAACCATTTACAGGTAGGTTCACCTTTATGGTCAAAGACAATTTTTGATGAAGATAGAAAGTATATCGATTGGGCAGAATGTGTTGTAATGTTATACTATGGAGCATTCAGCGATTCTGGTACTGCTTGGGAAGCAGGATATGCTTATGGAACTAAAAAGCCAGTAGTAGTTGTTCATTGTGGAAATGATTCAAACTTAATGGTTCATGAAGGTTGTCATACTAATATCACATTAGAAGAATTAGAAACTTATGATTTTACAACTATGCCTGTTAAGGGATATACAGGCAACATGTATTAGGAGGTAATACCATGTATAATTCAGCAAAATTAGACGCTTCAACATTTGTACCACAGCGTTTTGAATCTGATGGTGTTGTTGAAATTAAGGGACAGAAAATTCCTTATCATACAGTAAGTGAAGATAACGTATTTTATGAAGATGGAAAAGCTATCGCATCAATCTTCTCATTCTCTTATTTCAGAAGTGATGTTACTGATACAACAAATAGACCAGTAATCTTCGCCTTCAATGGTGGACCTGGTTCAGCAAGTATGTATGTTCATGCTGGTTTCTTTGGTGCTAAAAGAATCAAGTATGATAAGGTAGATAGAGAAACCTCTTTACCACCTTATGAAGTTATCGATAATCCAGATAGCTTATTAGATATCGCTGATATCGTTTGTGTTGACCCAGTTGGCACAGGATTTGGTTTATTATTAGATGAATCAAGAGATAAGGATTTCTTTGGAATTGAGCAGGACGCTAATGCCTTCTTATATTTCGTAGAAATGTGGTTAAACAGATATAACAGATTCGCTAGTCCTAAGTATTTAGCTGGTGAAAGCTATGGTTGTACTAGATGTGCAGTAGCTGCTGGTATGGCAAATGGTGGCTGGGGCAAAAACAGAGGCTTTGGCTTAAAGTTTGATGGCTTAGTATTAATTGGTAATACTGTTACTGTTGGTAAGTATTTCAATAGAGAAGTTATGACTGAAGAATCAGTATTATTCTTCCCAACTTTCGCTGGTATTCATTGGTATCACAATCATCCAAGTAACCAAAGCGTTGATGAATTCTGCTATGAAGCTAAGGATTTCGCTGATACAGAATACTTATTAGCTTTATATAAGGGTGATAGATTAGTTGGTGAAGAAAGAGAAAGAATTATCGAAAAGCTTCAATACTATACTGGTGTAAGCAGACAGTATTTAGTCGACAACGATTTAAGAATCGATGAATTTGGATTTAGAAGAGAAGTAATCAAGGATAAGGGCTTATCAGTATCTAGATATGATGGAAGAGTAACTAGACCATTAATCAGACCTTTCAAGGATGAAATCGCTGATGGTGAAGGAAGAGACGCTACAGCTCAAAGATATGATGGTTTATTCTATGGCGCTCTAAGAGGAACTATCTTACCAGCATTAAATGTTAAGATGGATCGTCAGTATCTAATGTTTAGAGGCTTTGAAAAGGATGGCAAGTATACTTGGGATACTGAAGAAAAGGGTGGAACTACTGGCCAGAGATTAAGAGAAGCTATGAATGGTAGCTTCGGTATGAGAGTATTCTTCGCTAATGGTTGGTATGATGACTGTACTGAAATCGGTATGGCATTCTATACAATCGACCATGCTGGTTTAGACCATGATAGAGTATTTATCAAACCTTATAAGTCAGGTCATATGATCTATATCTCAGAAGAAAATACACAAGAACTTTCTAGAGATATTAGAGCCTTTGTAGAAGGAAAAGATCCTACTAAGTAAAATTATCGAAACCAAAATAAAACGATCTTATATAGCTTAAGACGAGCTTATAAGATCGTTTTTAATTTACTTGAATAATTGATCTTTAATCTTTTGATATGAATCTTCTTTTAATCCAGAACCTAAAGTAGTGACTACTTCAGAAGCGATTAGATTAGCTGATTCAATACATTTTTTTAGTGGTAAACCTTTCTGTAAACCAGAAAGGATTGCCCCAGCATGGCTATCACCAGCACCAATTGTATCGACTACTTCTACTTTTCTAGAAGGGATGGTAACTTCTTTTTCACCATCTTTTAAGTAACAACCTTTATCGGATAAAGTGATAATAACAGGAGCGTTAGTTTTTTGGTATAATGCGCTAGCTGCTTGTTTATAATCTTCTAGACCTGTTAATTGGCTGGCTTCTAATTCGTTGATATGTAAGATAGGATGTAAAGCTATAATTCTATCCATCTTTTCTTTAGATATCTT
>JAZRWC010000073.1:0-4166 GCA_045599505.1 Erysipelotrichaceae bacterium
GGATGCTGTAGTTAACGAAGTAGTAGAAAACACTGGCTTAATTGAAGCTTTAACTTCTAGCAAGGTTGCTTCAAGTAATAGAGAAGCTAGAGAATTTATTAAGAATGGTTCTATCAGCATCAATGGCGAAAAGTGTCAGCAGATGGATAAGGTATTAACTAAAGAAGATACTTTAGATGGATCATTAATCGTAATTAAGAAGGGCAAGAAAAACTACTATATTTTCAAGATTTAATTGCCTTATCAGGAGGTGTCTAGTTTGAAAAAGCTATTAATCCTTTTAGTTGTGCTATTTACCTTAACTGGATGCAGTAAGATCAATAGACAAATAGAAGAAGAAAAATACAATTCATATCTTACATCCTATAAAGCTATATTAGAGGCAGAGAATAAGCTAGAAAGTTCAGACTTCTATAATATCGAATTAGTTGTAAATCAGTTAAATGATGAAGTCTATCGATACGATATCATCATCGATGAACCGCGTATCGCAATGTACGACATCAAAGCTTTAGCTGTTATCGATGGAATTATTTTAGATGTTGACACAGAAAACATGATGCCATCTATCGGTATTATGGATGATGGAAATATCAATATGATTCCATATCAGGTAAATAGAGAAATGAATTATGTTGAAGGTATTGATTTATCTTTATTAAGTACTTCTGATAAGTTAAATATATCAGTAATAGTAGATTGGAAGATTAACAGTAAAGATAAGTCATATCGTGAATATATCAATTTGTATGGTGAATTCGATCCTAGTAGCCAAATTGATTTAGCTAGTGATGCTAGTGAGGTTAAAGAGTAGCTTATGAAGGATAAAAAAGTCAAACAATCAGTCGTAGCTGGTGCTTTAACCGGCTCGGCTGGTATATTTATCACAAAGGCTTTATCTCTACTATACGTAATCCCATTTAACCAGATAGCTCAAGATGCAACAGTATTTTATTCATATGCTTATACAGTATATGATGCAGTTTTACAATTATGCTTATCTGGTTTGCCTTATGCTATTGCGACTTTAGTATCTAGATATTCAACTTTGAATGATAATGGTACTGTTTTATTAGTTAAGAAGATTTCAAGAACATTAGTTACAGTATTTGGTGTTGTAGCTTGTGTATTTATGATTACCTTCTCAAGGCCATTAGCCTTACAGATAATCCCATTTGAATTACAGTCTTCTGACTATATAGTAAAGACACAAAACGTATTGATCATCGTATCATTTGCGTTAGTGTTTGTACCTATTTTAAGTTACTATCGTGGTTTTTATCAGGGATTAAAGGAATTAAAGGTATATGCATTTACTCAAGTATTTGAGCAGATTGTAAGAATCGGTTTCTTATTATCAGCTAGCTGTATCGCTGTTTATGCATTCAATATGGACAGAGTATGGGCTGCTTATATGGGCGTAGCTTCTACAGGAATAAGTGCCGTAGCAGCGATTATCTATTTCATTTCATTTGATAAAAACTATTCTCAAGAAAATTTCGTTGAGGTAGGTGTATCAAGATATACTAAAAAGCATATCACCAAAGAACTAATTAGAACTGCTGTTCCTTATATGCTAAGTGCATTAATGTTATCTAGCTCAGGAATGTTTGTTTTGTTGATGTTCGCTAATGGATTGGAGAAATTTGGTACTGATCCAGTGCTTATCACTGTATATCAAGGTATTATAAATTACCAAGCTAGTAAGTTAAGCTCAATCCCAATGATATTTATGTCAGGATTCTGCTTAGCGATCATTCCACATATGACTGAAGCAGTCACTAATAATGATGATAAAGGGGCAAGAGTTCAGATTCAAAGAATCCTAGAAACTGTAAACTTCTTCTCAGTTCCTATTATCTGCTTCATGGTTTTCTTCTCAAAGGAAATCTACTATATCATGTATGGAAATTACTATTTACTAGTTGGTGCTGATTTGTTAGCTAAAACACTAATATGTCAATTGTTCTTAAATATATTCGGTATTGTTCAATCAACTTTGATCACAATTGGTCAAAGAAAACTATATCTAGTATTAGAAGCTGGTAGATTAGTATTTGTTCTATTATTATTTGCTCCAATGTTATCTAACTTTGGTGTAAATGGTTACTTCATTACATTGTTTTTAGAATATGTGTTATTCATTATAGGTGGTTTATATATCATCAATTATAGATATAATTTAGATTTCTCTGAATTATTCAATAATTGTTCTAAGGCTTGGATATGTTGCATTCCAATGTTTGTTATAGTAGCTGTATTTAACCAGTTTAATTACGATGTAGTGCTTAATTCTAGATTTATGATATTGATTATCACTGGAATTATTTTTGTCGCTTGTGTAGGCTTATATGGTCTTATAGCGCAAAAGACAGGTATTGTTAATGAACTATTAGGAATCAATTTAGATAAAGATTTCTTTATGTCATTAATTAATAGAGTATTAAAGAAAGCAAGAAAGAGTGAAGAGTAATGATCTTCATTCTTTTTTATAGGCACAAAAAAACAGGAGTAGCTAATTCCTGTTTTCGCTAGAAACTATTCTCTTATTCCCACAATTTAAGAGAATTTCCCATTAATATAAAATATCTTTTAGATAATTTATCAATATTTATTCAGTTACTTCAATAATTTCAGTAGGTTGTTCTACTGGTTGCTCAGCTGGCTGTTGTTCAACTACAGGTTGTTCTTCTACAGGCTGTTGTAATTGAGATTCAGGCTGTACTTCCTGTTGTACTTCAACTTCCTGAACAGGTTGCTGTACCTGTTCAGTTGGCTGCTGACTAACTTCTTGAGTAGGCTGTTCTACAGGTGTTTCAACTGGAGCTTGTTCAACAGTCTGCTGTACTTCTTCAGTTTTTTCTTCTTTAACTTCAACCTGTTCTTCCTTCTTAGGTTCTTCTTGTTTTACTTCTTGAGCTTGTGGCTTTTGAAGTACGACGATTGAAATATCAAATGCGTTTGAGTTGCATGTATATACTAAAACACAATTCTTATATTTTGATTCGATATATGTACCATCATTGAAAGTCATATGGTATCTATCAGATGTTTTCTTTGCATTTAAGATAACTGCTGCAACTACATATCTAGTTCCATTAACGTATGCTTCCTGACCTACTTGAGAATTCTTGATTTTATAGAATCCCTGATCAACATGGTCTCCAACAATTACGTTACCAGAATAGTAGTAACCATAGTAAGCACTATTTTGATTATCTACAATCTTTTGAGCAGATGTATTTGCATCATCTGTATATAGACTCTGAGATAATCCTACAGCTGGCATTGAAATAGTACCAATATACTTACCAGTTTGAGCTGGGGCTTGTGTTTTTTGTTCTTCAGCTTTTGGAGCTTCAGTTTTCTTTTCTTCAACTTTTGGTTCTTCCTTTTTAGGAGCTTCTACTTTTGGTGTTTCTTGAGATTTAGGAGCTTCTTGTTTTACAGGTTGAGAATTATTCACTGGTTTAGTTTCAGCAGTTGTATTTGTTGATGTATTTTGATTAGTAACAGTATTAGTTGTAGATACTGTTTTCTTTTCTTCCTTATTTTCGATTACTGTTTCATTTGCTGTTAGACTAGAAATAGTTTCTTTCTGTTCTATAGTTTCCTGTACTGTAACAGTAATAGTTTCTTCTTGTTGACTAACAGTAATATCTTTTAGATTATCAAGAAATACACTTTGGTTTCTTTTAATTTGTAACATTAACTCATCAAATGATTTGTGTGGAATGTTGTTATTTGGGCTAAAACGATTGTTAACTGATGCTGATACTCCAAATGAATTTAGAGTAATAATAGATGTAGCTAGTAATGGGATGATGTGGGCTTTTAATAGTTTCATAGTCTTTCTCCTAATAGTAATTAAGCTGACTGACTATCCTTTAACAACTTTTGCCCAATTGTTAGAAAGGGAAGTGTGGTCTTCGTATCCCCATTTATTTACGCAAATATATTGTATATTTCTAATGTGTAAATACAATTCATCTTATGTGAAACTTAAATGAATATAAAACGAAAGAAATTAATATAATTTTAAAAGAAAAATGAAGAAAAATAGAATAATAACAATCTAATTTAGGATAATTGTTCATCATTTCAAGCATAATTGTTGTGGGAAAATGAAAGATAAATGTATATTTGTGTAATAGAAAGAGAGATTT
>JAZRWC010000074.1:0-3044 GCA_045599505.1 Erysipelotrichaceae bacterium
CTTAATGTTTCCGTCATCTGTAGTAACTTTGACCTTATTCTTTCCAGTTACCGCATTGACTTTTGAATCGATTTCACCATCATTTGTATTGACAGTTAAATCAAAGCCTTCAACTTCTTCAACCTTAACAAATACGTCTCCGCTTTCGCTAGAAACCTCCATATTGTCAAAGTCATTCTTTAAGCTGATATCGATATCCCCATTTCCTGTAGATACCTTCATATTTCTAACATTGTCCTTGATATAGACGTCAATATTGCCATCTTCACCCATAATTTCTAAATTATCAAATCCACTTCTACAATCGATTAAAATATCTCCTAATGGATTATTGATTTTAACATCATGGCACTTACAACCATTGATTTCAGTTGATCCTTCAGTAGTATTGATATTTACATTATTGATCTCTACTCTATTTAAGAAGATGTTAGAGTCAGTTGTATTGATTGTTAAGGAATCTAATGTATCTAATAGAGTAAGTTTGATTTCAAAGCCTTCTCCCTCAGGTTCAGTTAAAGTTAAGCTATCCCCTTGCTGAGATACACTTATAGTCTTATTTACATCTTTGTTGTAGACAATTACCTGGAATTCACTACCAGTTAATACTTCTACTGAAGCTTTGATTAGGTTTAAAGTTATGTTCTTTGGAACACCAAATGTTTGAAGAATAGCCATATTAATCTCCTTAATCATTTAGATAATGTATATAGTATACACCATATCAAACTAAAATTAACACTTCAATTTTATTAATCTTTGAATCTTGCATTGAAATTAGCTTCAGATATAATTGGAATATTTAAAGCTTTAGCTTTCTGATTTTTTCCAGAAGTAGATTCTATATCGTTATTAATTAAATAGTTAGTACTCTTTGAGACAGAGCCAACCACTTTACCACCTTGTGATTCGATATATTCCTTTAACTCATTTCTGTTTTTGTATGTTGTAACTTCTCCAGTAACCACAAATGTTAATCCTTCACATTTATTACCGCTAGGCTCACTTTCAGTCTTTTCGATTTCAATTAACTGTAATAAATCATGTAAATTATCAACATTATCATTAGTAAACCATTCAACAAATGCGCTTAATCTTTCATAACCAATACCTTCAGCTAATACAGGGAAAGCTTCTTCAATAGTTAATTCTTTATTATTAACCGCGATAGATTTACTAACTAATGTATCAAAGTCACCCATAGATAATAGACGCTTTCCAATTTCTAGGCCAACTGTTGGAATATTTAAACTATAGATTAATCTTACATCACTAATAACTTTAGCTTTATTAATTGAAGCAACTATATTATCAGCAGACTTTTTACCAAAGTTATCTAAGTTAGTAATCTCTTGATAATGATCTACTAATCTGTAAATATCGCCATAGTTTTTAATCCAGCCTTGAGAAATAAATGTAGCTAATGTGCTAGTAGAAATACCCTCAATATTTGTCGCTGGTTTAGAGACAAATCTTTCATATTTTCTTAGTTGTTTTGCATCGCAATTAGGATTGCTACACTTTAATAATTTGGTTCCTGAGTCAATAGATTCATCAATGAAAGTAGGATAGTTACATACTGGACATCTTTCTGGAATAGTTAACTCTCCAATTTTCTTATTAACCTTAATTACCTTTGGAATAATCTTGTTAGCTTTGATAACTGATATTTCAGTTCCTTCTTGTCCTATTCCTAAACGTTCACATTCAGAAATATTTACTAAGGAAGCTCTTTTTACAGTAGTACCTTCTAAGCTTACTGGTTTAAAAATAGCCACAGGACAAATAGAACCAACTGCACATGACCATTCAATATGATTTAATACCGTATCAGCTGCTTCATCAGCCCACTTGAAGGCATATCCTGCTCTTGTTGCATGATGACCAGTTACACTTCCTGTAGAAGAATAATTAACATCGTCATAGCAGATTACTAATCCATCTACTGGATATGGATTGATGTTCTTTACTACCTTTTCAGAGAAACTATCAATCATCTGTCCAATACTAGAACTATCTGGTTTATCGATACTATAGTGTTCTACTGTAGAAAAGCCTTGTTGTTCTAGATAATCCATCTGGCTTCCCCAGCTAGTAAACTGTTTTTGACTGCTTACTAATGTGAAGGCGATCCAAGTGATCTTTCTTCTTTTTAATTCATCAATATCTTTAAGTGATAAAGAACCAGCAGCTAAATTTCTTGGATTAGCGTACTCCTCTTCACTTTCTAAGTTAAACTTTTCAAAATCGCTATAAGAGATAATAGCTTCACCTCTTACTACTAGATGACCTTTATCTTTTATCTTTGTAGGAATTCCTGATATACCACTAGCTAGATGAGTAATATTAGTACCGATATGTCCATCACCTCTAGTAACAACCTTACTTAATGAACCATTATCATATGTCACAACAAGTGTTAAACCATCAAGTTTCCAGCTCATCCAGATTTTTCTACTTTCAGCCCATTTAACTAAATCTTCAACCTTTTTAGTCTTAGCTAAAGAAAGTGCAGAAAACTCATGTTCTTCCTTTTGTCCACTAATAGAATCGCTTGATACATTATTAGTAGGAGAATCACTTAGAACAATACCAGTTTCTTCTTCAAGCTTTTTTAACTTATCAAATAAAGCATCCCACTCATAGTCTGTCATCATTTCTGAAAGGCCATTATAGTATGCCTGGCTGGCTTGATTTAATTTATCTATATAGCTTTGCATTAAAGCTTCATTATCATTTTCTTCTTCTACAAAATCAAAAAGTGATAATTCTTCTTCTAATTGTTGATTACTCTGTTTATTCATATTTTCCACCTACGATTATTTTATCTCATTTATGGATTCTAGTGAACTACCACGACTTAATACTACGTATTTGAAGTCATGGCTTCGATAAGAGTCTAGCGACTCTTTTTTAAGAAGTCTGATATTTGAGTTTCCACCTATTGCTAGGCAATCCTTATTCTTTCAGGCGTGTCCACTTCGCCTCTACTGTATAGGACCGTTAAGTCCACAACATTACTTTTCCTTAATATGTTCAATGCT
>JAZRWC010000075.1:0-7618 GCA_045599505.1 Erysipelotrichaceae bacterium
GTTAAATTTATTCGTTTTCACTAAACTCATGAGCACTTAAGAAATCAGCACCCTTTTGAACTTCCACTCTTGATAAGTTTGGATAATCTAATTGTCTTAATACTTCATAAGTCATAATCGCAACTGTATTGCTTAAATTTAATGAACGACAATTTTCTGCCATTGGTAATCTGATACAATGATCCATATTACCCTTTAAAATATGCTTTGGAATACCTGTTGATTCCTTACCAAACACTAGATAAACATCACCTTTAACTTCTTTATAATTAAAGCTAGCTGGTAAATTATCACCATATCTTGTTAAGTAGAATAATTCATCTCCTTGTTTTAAAGTAGATAAGAATTCATCCCAGTTAACATGCTCTCTAATATTAGCTATATCGATATAGTCCATACCTGCACGCTGTAAATGTTTTTCAGAAAGCACAAAGCCATAAGGCTTAATTAGGTGCAATATTGAATTAGTAGCAGCTGATGTTCTAATAATATTACCAGTATTCTGAGGAATTTCAGGCTGATATAATACGATATGAATCATCTTAGTTCTTACCTTTCAAATATTCTAATAACATCTTGCAAGCCTTGCCTCTATGTCCTAATTCATTCTTCATTTCTGGAGACATTTCAGCAGAAGTCATACCTAATTCAGGAACATAGAAGATTGGATCATAACCAAAGCCATTAGTTCCCTTAGCTTCTTTAGCTACTTCACCATACCATTCACCAACAAATGTATGCTCTTGCTCATCAATCAAAGCGATTGCACAAGTATAGTGTGCTCCTCTATTAGTGCTATCACCTAATGAGTTTAAGATGTAGCTATTTTTATAATTATAGTCATTAGTATCTAACCATCTTGCTGAATAGATACCAGGACCACCATTGAAGAAATCAATTGAAATACCAGAGTCATCAGAAATAGCCATCATATCCTTAACAGCTAACTTAGCTCCTCTAGCCTTAATCAAAGCATTTTCAGCGAATGTTGTTCCATCTTCAACAACTTCGTAGTGTTCTACTTCACTTAAATCATGAACCACATATCCTAAAGGTTCTAACATTTCCTTAAATTCTCTTACTTTATTAGCGTTGGAAGTAGCTATCATTATATCTTTCATTTAAGTCTTCCTTTCCTAGATACTTATTATCTAGTGACATATAGTATCTATTTGGATACCTTTGGTCACTATTATATATTAACACTTGTACGCACTTTTGGTTAGCATAAAAAGCGTAATCGTAGTATGCATATCTAATATCGTTTCTTGTAACTTCTTTAGTTTCAGCCAGTTTTTCAAATATCTCTGATTTTTCTTTTTTATCAATATCGATATATTTATATCTGACTGGTCTTTGTTTGAATAAGCGATAATACTCTGTTAGTAGTATTAGCTTACTAGTTTCATCAGGTAAGCTTTCATCAACTAGCTTAAATAGTTGATGAACTTGATATGGTCTAGGTAATGATTCAATCTTCTTACCTAACTCATCCATAAAATCAAACATAGCTGTACCATTTTCATAAAGATACCATAATGTCTTCTTACAGATATCCTTATTCCATAGTCTTTCACTAGCTAAAGCTACTCTTTCAACAGTATCAATATCATTTTTACACATCCAATCATTAGAAATAATCGTATATGGTGTAGCTTGATCCGCCTTGATATTGTACTTGTCCATCTCTTTTCTTAATGCACTACCCTTCAATAGTTTTAAAATACCTACCTGCATCTCACTAGTTCTTAAACCAAACAGTTTCTGATAAGTATCTTTAAATGAATTCAAATCCTCACAAGGTAGTCCAGCTATAAGATCAGCATGAACTATCGCATCAGAAGAGATTAAACTATTTAAATTCTTAGTTAAATTAGCTAAGTTCTGATATCTTTTTACTTCTCTTAAAGTATCCTTATTAAAAGATTGAATACCTACCTCAAAACGGAATCTACTCTTAACTGGATTATTTATAATTAGCTCAACTAAAGAATCATCCAAAGTATCAGCCATTATCTCAAATTGGAATGATACATCTTCCCTAAATTGTAATAACCTACTAGCTATCTTCATGCTTCTATTTTTATCAGCGTTAAATGTTCTATCTAAAAATTTAACCTGCCTTACTTTAGTCTTCTCTAATTTATCAAACAAATCGAATAGATACTCTAAAGAGAATGTTCTAATTTTATTATCCAAAGAGGCTAGACAATACTTGCATTGATAAGGACAGCCTCTGCTTGTTTCAACGTATAGATATCTTTTATCCATATCTTCTAAATCAAAATCTAATAGATATGGTGACTCTAAAGTTTCTAAATAAGCTATATCCACCTTAGGTAGTAAGGTGTTTTTATAATCATGAGTAATTAGACCCATGATATTATCTTGTTTATTTACATATTGCCAGAAGGTGACTTCTCCTTCACCTAAGTTGATGGCATCTACACTATTAGTTAAATAATCTTGGTATTGATAGCTTACTTCTGGACCACCTAATATGATTCTGCAATTTGGTAATTTCTCTTTGATCATTGGGCAAAGTTTTTTCACCATTTCCCCATTCCAGATATAAGTAGAAATACCGATGACATCAGGATTAATACTAACAATTTCATTGCAGATTCTATCTAAAGTATCCTTGATTGTAAATTCTCTTATTAAAGTCTCATGGCTTTTATCTCTAGCTACATATAGCCATCTTAATGACAAAGCTTTATGAATATATTTAGCGTTTAAAGTTGTTAATAAAACCTTCATAAGAATCATTACCTCGTTATTATTTTATCAAACAAGTTGCTTCTATTCTATCAAAAACTATTTTATGTTATGATAGTAAAAGAGGTATGTAAATATGGAATATTGTGTTGCAGTAGTATTAGGTTATTTATTAGGTTGTGTAAATCCAGCTTACTTAATTGGTAAGGCTAAGGGATTTGATATTAGAACAAAAGGAACAGGTAACGCTGGTGCTAGTAACGCTAAGGTTACAATGGGATTTGGTGTTGGAGCATTCTGTGCAGTATATGATGCTGCTAAGGCATTAATCTCAGTAATGATTATGAGTTTAGTATTCCCAGGCAACGAAACAGCAGCTGTATTAGCAGGTGTTTGTGCTGTTTGGGGACATTGTTACCCATTCTACTTACAGTTTAGAGGCGGTAAGGGATTCGCTAGTTATATGGGCTTAATTTTAGCTCTAAATTGGAAATACTTCTTAATTTTATTAGCTGTAGGTATTTTCTTAACAGTAGTAACAAATTGGATTGTTACAGCTACATTTACATGTGTTATTTCCTTCCCAATCTACAATTGGCTAACTAACTCACCAACTGCTATATGTGTTTTCTTAACAATCACTTCTTTAATGATTGTATATAAGCATAGAGTTAATATCGTAAAGATTTTAAGCAAACAGGAAATTGGCTTAAATGGTAAGATGGTTGGTATCAACTTATTAAATAAAGAAAAAGTCGTAGCTAAGTAAAAAACTAATGGCTGAAGCATTAAGCTCCAGCCATTTTTATGTTATGAATTTTTCTGTTTATAGTAGTTCATTAATGAACCAAGAAGTAATATTTCTCTTTCAGTTTCGTTTAATTCACCAACTGATAATTTGATAGGCTTACCATCTAATAAACCTTCCATTTCACTTCTTCCTTCTTCTAAAGCTTTTCTAATACCCTTGATATAGATATATTGGCCTACTTTTCCTTCAAATGAATCAACGATAAATGGAACGATACCCCAGTTAATACAATTTGAACGATAACGCTTAGTAGCGTAATCCTTTGCGAAGTTAGCCGCACCGCCTAATACTCTTTGACAGCTAGCTGCCTGCTCTCTTGCACTACCATCACCAGGTTTATTAGCGAAGATTGCTGAACCAAAAGAAGTGGTTTCAGGGTTGTAACCTAAAGAAGCTAAATCTTCCTTTAATGTTTCTTCAGCTAAACCAACATATTCAGGTACTCTTCTAGATAAAGTAAATTTACTCATTCTAATAGGATTACTTCTGAATGAAGAAGTTTCACCAGAAGGAATTAACTCATCAGTAGTAGTTACAGGATCATCGATAACTGCACATAACTTAACTAATAAATCATCCTTTAATGGAGTTATTTCTGGCCAATCTGTAATATTAGGACCATAGATCAAATCTGTATCTTGTGGATTATTGAATCCATCATATACTCTTGAAGCGTAAATCTTTGGATCAAAGACGTATTCTTTTCTTTCAGTTGTATATTCGATTTCATCTGCACCTGTTAATACACCATGATTTAAGGCTGTAGCAGCGATACTTCTTGCATCCATTAAACATACTGAAGCGCTCTGTCCTTCAGCAGGCTTAGAACCTTCTCTATTAGGGAAGTTTCTAGTTGTATGTCTTAATGATAGACCACCATTATTAGGAACATCACCAGCCCCGAAACAAGGTCCACAGAAACAAGGCTTAACAACAACACCTTCAACTAATAACTTAGATAAGATACCATTATCAGCAATAGCCTTATTTACTGGAGTTGATGGTGGATATACAGATAAGCTAAAGCTTCCATCCCCTACACAACCATTAGCTAAGATATCACTAGCTTCAACGATATTATCAAACATACCACCTGAGCATCCTGCGATAACACCCTGATCTGCGATAATCTTTCCATCAACAATCTTATCAGCTAAACCTAATGGATCTAGATACTTATGAGGATCAGTCTTTAATTCTCTAATAGTAATCGCATTGCTTGGATGATAAGGTAAAGCGATCATTGGTTCAATTTCATCTAACTTAACTTCGATTAAACCATCATATAAAGCTCCATCAACTGGCGCTAATAACTTATAGTCTTCTTCTCTTAAGTGGTTCTTATAAAAGCTTTCTGTTTTTTCATCAGTTGCCCAAATACTTGATAAGCAGCTTGTTTCAGTAGTCATTACATCAATACCGCATCTTTCATCATTGCTTAAAGAAGAGATACCTTCACCAACGAACTCTAATA
The DNA here is from genome assembly GCA_045599505.1 of Erysipelotrichaceae bacterium. Classification (GTDB taxonomy): domain Bacteria; phylum Bacillota_I; class Bacilli_A; order Erysipelotrichales; family Erysipelotrichaceae; genus UBA1783. Next base: position 5,004 of record JAZRWC010000075.1, read on the forward strand.
CGCAGTTTTTAACCTTAGGGAAAGCAGCTTTACACATAGCTAAAGCCACATCATGAGGTCCTACACCATGTCTTAACTTACCTGTAACATACATTAAAACAACCTTTGGTGCTTCAACATCATAGCTGTTATTTAATAATTGCTTAACTAGTTCAGGTCCACCTTCACCTACACCCATACAGCCAAAACAACCATATCTTGTATGTGAGTCAGATCCTAAAATCATGCCACCAACACTAGCCATAACTTCTCTTGCATATTGATGAATTACTGCCTGATTAGCTGGTACGTATATACCACCATATTTCTTAGCAGCAGATAAACCATAGACATGGTCATCTTCATTGATTGTTCCACCAACAGCACATAATGAGTTATGACAATTTGTTAAGGCATAAGGAATTGGGAACTTTTCAATTCCACTAGCCTTAGCGGATTGAATAATACCAACATAAGTAATGTCATGAGAAATCAACTTATCGAATTTTAATGATAAAACATTTTCATTTTTACCAACTAAATGACTGTTTAAAATCTGATAAGTCATTGTCTTATTGACATCATTAGCATCAAATTCACTAACTTCCTTAACTGAACCATTAGTGTAAACAAATTTTCCTTGAACAAACTCCATAATTAATCCTCAAATTCTATCTTAGCTATTCTTACAATCCAGAAAACTCCATAGTAGAAACCTGTAGCTCTAAATGAAACATTTGTACCATTTTGAGTAAATAGCAACTCTTCATCGTTATCAAGCCATTTCATTGACTTAACTTTTCTAGTAACATTTCTAATAACATTACCTTCATTTTTATTTTCGTAAGCAACAACTACATCCTTTGGTCCAAGAAGTGTTAAATCATGAACAAAGGCGTAACTAGTATCACCTACATCTAATACGAAATCTTTACCTTCAGATTTCATTTTGCTCGGTTTACCATCATAGATGGCTTCTTTAGCCATATCTGTCCATCTACCGATAGTTTCTAAAATAGCTTCGCTCATCTTAGTTATACCACCATCACTAGTTAAGCCGATATTCAACAAGTAATTAGCTCCAACTTTTCTAGCATGGCATAATCTTTCAATCATTACCCTAACGCCTTTATAATCTAAATCATCTTCAGCAATTCCCCAATGATGATTCATTGTCTGGCACATTTCAGCAGTAACATATTTATTCATGCCTTCTCTATTCATCTCAGTAGCTTGACCTTGTTCAAAAGTTACACTATCGATTTCAGGATGACCTGTCTTACCTTGTTGAGATAAGCCAGTGTTATTAATTACCATAGCATCTGGTTGAAGAGTATGAATCATTCCATATAGCTCATCTAATTTCCAATCAGCATCGCGCTTTGACCAGTTACCATCAAACCAAAGTCCACCGATTTTACCATAGCGAGTGCATAATATTTCAACTGATTTTCTTAGATATTCTAAGTAAGCATCAAAGTTACTATCGAAATCAGGATGAATCCAATCTAAAGTAGTATGATAGAACACTGGAAGAATATCTTCCTTATTACATGCTTCAACAAATTCCTTAATTAAGTCTCTACCACAAGGAGTATGCATTACATCAAAATCTGATAAGCCTCTAGTATCATATAGTGAGAAACCATCATGATGCCTAGTAGTCAAAGTGATATACTTCATGCCAGCTTGTTTAGCTAAAGCTACGATCTTTTCAGCATCGAAATCTTTAGCAGTAAAGCTTTCATAAACCTTTTTGTATTCATCAAAAGGAATATTATGCAGATTATATGTCCATTCACCTCTATTGTAGCTACTATATAAGCCCCAATGAATAAACATACCAAAAGCTCTTTTTTCAAATTCAGCTATTCTTTTTTCAGGAACTGGAATACTCATTATTATTTCTCTCCATTATTATAAGTACGAATATCTTCAATGATATCATCGATAGAAACAGGATATTTATCATGACAATCAAGTTCGACGTGATATACATTTTCATCCATCATTTCAAATCTATCTTTTGTATGGATGTGTCCACATAAACAATATAACTTCTTCTTTTCTTGCCCATTACCAGTTAGTGTTGGATAGTGAGACAAGTAGAAGGAATGTTTTTTATATTTGATTAAATGAGCATAACCTTCAACAACCAGGTTTTTAAGCTTACCATATTTAGCTATTTTATTAGCTGTATCGTGATTACCAATGATGAGATGTAAATGACCATTTAACTTTTTTAGACTCTCTAGTCCAGAATCACCATCTAGTATTAAATCACCTAGAATATATACATCATCGCCTTTTGATACAACACTATTAAAACGAGCAACAACATCTTCATCGTGCTCTAAAATACTGTTATATCCTCTATCTTTATAGACAAATTCTTTATCATGGCCAAAATGCAAATCACTAGTAAAATAAATCATTTATCTCTCCATATTAACAAATCAATTATACTACACAACAATAAAAAAGAGCACATCAATGATGTCCTGAACCCAAAAAGTTGGACTAAAAAATATTAAGTTAATGATAAGGCTTGATTCCTTGCCTGGCAAGGGGTTAAGCCTTTTAACTTTACCGTAATTCTCTTATTGTTGTAATAATCGATATAATCAACCATGGCT
>JAZRWC010000076.1:0-23264 GCA_045599505.1 Erysipelotrichaceae bacterium
CAAATAAGAAAACCATGAATACTCATATATTTCTATATTTTCTTCATGGTTTTATAATACGAAAATAGAACCGATTTGGTTCTATTTTTTCTTGCCTCTAAGTTTTTCGATATCACTATTTGATAATAGTCTATAACAGCCTTCTTTAACATCTAAATTCAGATGCATAAATCTGATTCTTTGTAAGAATGTTACTCGATAGCCTAATGCGCTACACATTCTTCTAATCTGACGATTATAACCTTGAGTAAGGATGATATTAAAACTATTTTTACTTGTCTGTTTTAAAGTGCATGGTAAAGTTGTAACCATTGAATCTGTTACGGGATTATAGATAGTCACACCTTTTTGCATCTTTTCTAAAAAATCAGTATTGATTGGTTTATCTACTTTAACTGAGTATTCCTTTTGATGACTATTTTCCACTCTTAAACACTCATTTACTAGATCACCATCATTAGTTAAAAGTATTAAGCCAGTACTATCTTTATCTAATCTGCCAATTGGGAAGATTCTTTCGGGATAATTGATATAATCGATAATATTACCTTTTACATGTCTTTCTGTAGTGCAGGTAATTCCTTTTGGCTTATTGAATAATAAGACAACCTTGTTTTGTTTTTCCTCTATTACCTTGCCATTTAATGTGACAACATCACCTTCTTCAACAGTCGATGAAAGTACGGCTACTTCGCCATTAATTGTTACTAAACCTTGATTGATTAGCTCTTCTGCCTTTCTACGAGAAGTTAACCCTGTTGAAGCTATATATTTATTAATACGCATGCTTGTCACCTCTTTGCTTCATAAGTATACCATACCTAATAATTATATAGAGTATCATTGTGATAATTGATATTCTAATAATGCAAATAAAAATGAATAACAGGATTATATCAATATCAATATATGTATATGGTGCTATAATGTTTACATCAATTTGTTGATGGGAGAGTGTTTGAAATGATTTATGGTGTAGCAACACTAGCCGCTTGCCTATTTGCTGGTCAGTTGGTTGGTAACCTTTTGGGATTACTAACAGGAACTAATTCTGATATTGGTGGTGTAGGCTTTGCGATGCTTTTATTTTTAATTGTAACTAATTCAGATAAGTTGAAATTCACAAAGGATAAGGAATTTTCACAAGGTATTATGTTCTGGAATAAGATGTATATCCCAATCGTAATTGCGATGGCAGCTTCTCAAAATGTTTTCCAGGCTTTATCAGAAGGTTGGATTGCGTTATTAGCTGGTTTTTTAGCAGTATTATTTGCGTTTATTCTTCTTCCGATTTTAAATAGACAGACAGGAGGTAATAGCAATGAGTAGTATTTTAGAGATTATCACAAAGCTATTTACTTCAAATGGCTTAGTTATGGCATTTTTATTTGTTGGTTTTATTACAGTTGTTTCTAAGTTGATCGCTGATAAGATCACTCATGGAAGAATTCATTTCTCAGCAATCGCTATTTTATTAGGCTTAATTTTAGCTTATGTAGGTGGTGCTATTACTGGTGGCAAGAAAGGTATTAGTGATGTAGCTATCTTCGCTGGCATGGGAGTATTAGGTGGTTCTTCATTAAGAGACTTGTCTATTATCGCAACTGCTTATGGTGCAAAATTAAGTGAATTTAAGAAATGTGGATTGATTGGTGTTATTTCATTATTATGCGGTGTTTTATCTGCATATATTGCTGGTGCTGTAATCGCGGTAGCTTTCGGTTATAGAGATGCAGCAAGCGTAGCAACAATCGCCGCTGGTACAGTAACATTCGTTGTTGGACCTGTAACTGGTGCTGCAGTTGGTGCTGATTCAGCTGTTATAGCTATTTCAATCGCTGCTGGATTAGTTAAGTCAATTGCGGTAATGATTTTAACTCCAGTTGTTGCTAAAAAGATTGGATTAACAACTCCACAGGCTGCAATGATTTATGGAGGACTAATGGGTACTACTAGTGGTACAGCTGCTGGTTTAGCTGCAACTGATGCTAAGCTTGTTCCTTATGGAGCTATGACTTCAACATTCTATTCAGGTATTGGCTGTTTGTTATGTCCTTCAGTTTTATATGCATTAACTAAGTTGATCTTAGGAATGTAAAAATATAATGAATGTTTAGTTCCCTAATCTCATTGGATAGGGAACTTTTTTATTGCTTGAGTGAATATGATGTTGTGTTTACTTAGGTATTTTCCGATAGTATAATTTAATAGGTGTTGCTATTAAAAATAATAGAAGTAGAAGGGGAATTAACATGATTAGAAGACAATTATTATTAGTTAATTTAATAGTCATGGTTTTAATTGTGTCAGTAATTGTTGCGGTAGCTAATGATAATATCCAAAAGCTTAACTACAATGATTCCGCTTTTATTTATGATATGTATATTAAGGAAGATTATTCCAATATGAATTCAGTAATATTGGATGGGCAGGATTATGCGTTAACAGTGAGCTCTAATCCTATATATCAAAGACAGCTAGCAGATGGACTACCAGAAGTAACAGCTATGAAGGATATGATTTCTTCTTTAAATTATGATAATCGTATTGGTCATGCTGAAATTCTTCCCGTAGTAGATTATGACGGCTACAAACTTGAAGGAAATAAATGGATTTGTTTTCCTGAAATAATGTACGATTTTGATATTAAATATGGTTATAAATGGGTTTATAGACCAGATGGATTACCTTTAATCAGAGTCTCTAGATTAATGAGAGATGCAAGTGATAATAGTAAGGTAATTGCGATTGTAAATGTTGATATTAGCTTAGCTGAATTTGAAGATAGAATTTACTCATATCAGGCTGATTTGAATCATAATGCTGAGATTTATCTTTTAGATGAGAATGATCATTATTTATTACATCATTATTTAAAAGGTTATTATCAAGATAGTAATGATACTGTAGAAAGTTTAGAAAAAGCATCTTATTACTATAATGGTTCGGAATTAACTATTTCTCAAAATCTAACAAATGGCTGGAGATTAGTATTTAAGGTTGATAAAACAGGATTAATGGGGTCTTCCAATACAACTGCTTCAATGACGGCTATAGCTATAATAATAGGATTAGTTGGTTTGTTGATTACCTATATTTCTACTTCAAGAATTACTAGACCTATCCTTTCATTAGCTAATAATATGAAAAATACCGCCGATAAAGATGATTTTACTTTATTAAAATCAGATTCTAAAAATAAGGGAGAGATAAAGGTATTATATGATAGCTATAATTATCTGATTGATGAGGTAAACGCTTCTATCTCAAAGGTTCAGGAAAGTACTAAAAAGGAAGCTGATTATCAATTTAGATTATTACAAGCTCAAATAAATCCGCACTTCTTATACAATACTTTAAATATTATTTCATTTATGGCTATTGAAAAGAGATTTGAGGATATTCAAAAGGTTGTTTACTCACTTGTTAAGCTATTAAGAGTAAGCTTAAATAATGGTAAACAATACGTTACATTTAAAGATGAAATAGCTCATGTTTGTGCATATTTAGATATCATGAGTTATCGCTATCCAGATAGATATAAGGTCGAGCTTGATATTGATGAAAGCACTGAAGATTTGTTAATAGTTAAACAGATATTACAGCCTTTAGCAGAAAATGCCTTAACACATGGCTTTTTGGAAAGTGGAACTAATGGTGTAATAAAGATTGTTTCTAGAATTAACGGTGATAATTTTGAAATAGAGGTTCATAATTCAGGAACTGAAATCGATTTGGACTACATTCATAGAGTGCTTTCTAAAGATAAGGAATTAGCAGACAAGCACTATGGTATTAGAAATGTTAATGATCGATTAGTATCAAGATATGGTACTAAAGCTGGATTAAACTATTATGTTGAAAATGAAGATAGTGTTGTATCAATTTCGATTCCACTAGATTCAATAAACAGTCAAGGAGAGATGTATGAGTGATTTAGTTAAGGTTGTTATAGCTGATGATGAGCAAATGGCATTAGATGGTATTACCAGATTAGTTGAATCATTTGAAGGTTATCAAGTAGTTGGAAAAGCATTAAATGGCAAACAAGCCTATAACCTTATAAAGGAAAATGATGCAGATATATTATTGACTGATATTAAGATGCCTATCTTTGATGGTTTACAATTAATGAAAACTATTGAAGAGGAAGGACTATCAGTAACAGTAATTGTGATAAGCGCTTATGATGATAGCAGTTATTTAAGACAAGCTATCAGAAATCCAGTTGTTTTTGACTATCTACTAAAGCCAATATTTCCAGATGATTTAAAGACAACGCTTTTAGAAGCAGTAAGTTTCCATAATAAGAATCATACTAAACTAACTAACGAGTATAGTGAAGATGAAATGATGACTCCAGTAGTTGCTTACGCTATTAAGATTATTAAGGAAGAGTATAGCGATACTGAATTAAATCTAAATATGGTAGCAGATAAGCTAAATATCACTCCAAATTACTTATCTAAATGTTTTAAAAGAGATGTTGGAGAAAGTTTTACTAATTATTTAAATGGCTATCGAATTGATAAAGCAAAGGACTTGTTGAAGGATATCTCAATCAAAATTAATGATTTAGCTTATTCTGTTGGATTTGCAGATGCGGGATATTTTGATAAAGTGTTTAAACTAAAAGTAGGATTATCTCCATTAAAGTATCGTCAGAGTATTGTTGGTTAACTTTTATCACTTGATGAACATGTATATGAAACGCTGTATGTTTTCAGCGTTTTTTCTTTACTCTTACTACAAATTTATACATTATTTACAAAGATTGAATTTTTGTTTACAATTATAGAAGAATAGCTTAAAAGTATCATATTTGACTAAAAAGTGAAGAATTTTCCAATTTAGTCTAGATTTATCATATTAGTTATAAATGATAATTTGATAGAATGAAAGCGTATTCAAGAAAGAGGTATAACAATGAGTAATATTAAGAACATCCCAACAATTACAGACAACTATACTTGTAATGTTAGAAGAGCTGCTATTGAAGCAAGAGGCCGTTGGGCAGCTGCATTCTATTTAGAAGCTAAAGAAGCTGGAATCGATTTAGAACCAATTATGCGTAGAGCAATCAGAAAGATCGGTATCGAATCTGGTAAGAAAGAAAGAGAAATGTTAAATGTTGATCCATTAACAGCTGAAAGATATGCTAAGTACTTCGTAGTAGAGAAGAGCTTATCAGAAACTTTCGAAAAGAAGATTGAAAACATCTCTGAAGATGGAAATGTTGCAGATGTATCTTTAAATTATTGTGCTTTATTAGGCGTATGGCAGAAGATGGGTTTAGATGATGAAACATGTGCATTAATGTGTGACATCGCTATGGAAGGCGACAGAGGTATCGCTGAAGGTCTTGGCTTAGATTTCGAATTAAACGGAACATTAGCTCAAGGCTGTGACTATTGCGCTTTACGTTATAAGACAAAGAAATAAATAGGACAAAAGTGACTACGGTCACAAATAATAATTTTTGAAAGGGAGAAAAAAGATGAAAAAATTATTAACATTATTGTTAGCAATTGCTATGATCCTTTCATTATCTGGCTGTAAGAAGGAAGAAGTTAAGACTGAAACAGCTGCTGATGAAAACGGTGATTTCCACATTGCTGTATCTTTACCATTCACTGGTACAAACGCATCTTATGCTGAATACATCCAGATGGGTATCGAAGTTGGCTTAAAGCATCTTGAAGAAGATGGTTGGTTAAACGGAGATGGAACTGGTAAGTTAGTTATCGATTACTTCGATGACAAGAACGACGCTACTGAAGGTGCTACTATTGCTGAAAAGATCGTTGCAAGCACTGAACCTTACTACTTATTAGAAATCGGTTCATTCGCTTCTGGTGTATCTTATCCTTGTGCTTCAATCTATAGAGATGCTGAAATCGTTCAGTACGCATTAACTTGCTCAAAGTCTGACTACTTAGCAACTTCTGGTGATTGGGGATTCTCATTATCAATGACTCAGGATACAGCTGCTGCACGTGTTGCTGCTTATGATATTGAACATTTAGGCTTCAAGAACATTGCTTTAATCTACACTAACGATAGCTGGGGATTAGAAACTTGCAAGTACTATACAGAAACAGCAGAAAAGTTAGGTGTAACTTTAGTTGCATCTGAAAAGTATGATGATGGTCAGCAGGACTTCACTTCTACTTTAACTAAGATCAAGGCTGCTAACCCTGAATTAGTAATGTGCTTCTGTGCTGAAAACGATATCGTTTTAATCAGACAGCAGGCTGAATTAGTTGGTTTAGAATGCGAATGGCAGGTATCTTCTAAGTCTCGTACTTCAAACGTATTAAAGAACTTAGGTGACTTAGGTGAAGGCTTATACGGTATCTATGCTGCTACTAAGGATATGTCAAACCCTGTTTACAAGCGTTACTATGATACATACAAGGAAATGTATGCTGCTAAGTTCGCTGAAGACAACAATACAACTCAGAAGTATGCAGACCAGGGTTACAACTGCTTATTAACTGTTATCTGGGCTATCCAGGAAACAGCTAAGGAAGGTACAACTCGTCAGAGCTTCCGTGATCAGTTAGCTACATTAAACGGATTCATGGGTGTTCAGGGTGAATTAACTTTCGCTGCAGGCAGAAAGATCTTACAGGTTCAGTACTTATCACAGATCGTTAGAAACGCTTCTGGCGAATTAGAATGGGTTAACTATCCAGAAATTTTAGAAACATTCAACGTTGACAAAGTTGCTGGTTTAATTGATTAATTAATTTGTCTATAAACGATCAGACTTCACTCTATTATCGAGTGAAGTCTGATTTTTTAAGAAAGGAGACATACTATGTTTTTGCAAATTCTTATTAACGGTATTTCATTAGGTAGTATTTATGCATTAACTGCGATTGGTTATTCACTAATTTACTCAATTTTACAGTTAATTAATATGTCAAATGCTGCCGTTTTCTTAACAAGTGCCGTTATTTTCTACAGTTTATATAATTCAGTAACAAGTGGCTCTATTGCACTAACATTTATCTTAACTTTATTAGCTGCTGGTGCTTTAGGCTATATTATTGAAATTGTTGCTATTAGACCAATTAGAAAAAAGGGAGACAGTAACACATACGCTTTAATTTCTTCAATTGGTGTAAAAACAATCCTAGAACAGGTTTGTCAGGGAACATTCGGTTCTGAAATTCAGCCTTTCCCTACATTATTAGCAGGAAAGTATATTGATATTTTCGGTGCTAGAACAATGGCTATTCAGATTATCATTATCGTAACTACTTTAACAATCTTATTCGTTATGAACTGGTTCACTCAGCATAATAGAGTTGGTAGAGGTTTAAGAGCATTAAGTCAGAATATTAGAGCGTGCCATTTAATGGGTATGCCTGTAAATACATTGATTGGCTTAAGTTTCGCAGTAGGTAGTATGCTTGCCGCTGTAAGTGGTGTTGCTTATTGTATGTATTTAAGTTCAATTTCTATTTCCGTAGGTAGTGCTATTGGTAACAAAGCATTCGCAGCTACTGTATTAGGTGGTATCGGTGAATTAAAGGGTGCCGTTGTCGGTGGTTATATATTAGCTATCGCTGAAAGTTTAGTTTCAGGTTATGGCACAATGTCTGCTGCTAACTTCGTAGCATTCACAATCTTAATCGTCGTACTAATCGTTAGACCAACAGGTATCTTTGGTAAGAAAGAACAACAGAAGGTATAGTGTATATGAAGAAATTATTAAATGCTCAAAACATTACTTTCGTAATTGTTGTCATCGGTATGTGCTTAGCTCCACTATTTGTTGGTGCTTATGAATTAAGAATTTTAATTACTGCAGCTTTAAACATGATCTTCGCTATGTCATTAAACTTATTAATGGGTATCGGTGGTACTGTTTCATTTGGTCATGCTGCGTTCTATTCAATTGGTGCTTATACAACAGCTTGTTTATGGTATCATTTTGGATTCTCGTTCTCTACATCATTTATCTTCATCATTCTAATTACTGGTTTAGCAGGCTTATTACTTTCTTTACCAATGAGTAGAATCACAGGTAGATATGTAACTATCATAACTTTATCATTCGCTGAAATTGTTAACTTGATCATCAAAAACTGGGATAAGGTTACATTAGGTCAGATGGGTATCGTTGGTATTCCAGGTATCAATTTATTTGGCTGGAAGCTAAAAGGTAAAGTACAGTTCTTCTATTTCGCAATGGTATTTGTTGTTGTTACATATGTAATGATCAACTGGTTAGTTCATTCAAAGTTAGGTAGAAACTTACAGGCTATGAGAGATGACCCAATTGCTGCTGAAGCAATGGGTATTAAGATTTTCCCTCATAAGGTTATCATCTTTACATATTCAGCTATTTTCGCAGGTATTGCTGGTGCATTATATGCTCACTTAGCTACATATGTTGACCCTGCTACATTTAACTCTTCAATCAGTTTCAACTGTTTGTCAATCGTAGTAGTAGGTGGTTTAGGTAACTTCTCAGGTACATTAATTGGTGCGTTATTCTTATCAATCTTACCTGAATACTTAAGAGGCTTCGAATTCTTATTCAAATATAGATTTATCGTTTACGGTTTAATCTTAGTATTAGTAATGTGGCTTAACCACTCATTAGAAGGTGAAGCATTAAAGAAGTTCTTTGCTAATATCTTCGAAAAGGTATTCCCTAAGAAGCAGGAAGTAAAGGAGGCTGAATAATATGACAGTATTATTAGATGTTAAAGATCTTACTATCAAATTTGGTGGATTAGTAGCAGTAGATAACCTTTCTTTTACAGCTGAAAAGGGAAAGATTACTAGCTTAATTGGCCCTAACGGTGCTGGTAAGACTACTGTAATCAATATGCTTACAGGATTCTATACTCCTACAAGCGGCAAAATTTATTTAAATGGTGAGGATACTACAGTATTAACAACTGACCAGCACGTAGTTGCTGGATTCTGTAGAACATTCCAGAACATTCGTTTATTCCCTCAGCTAACAGTTGAAGATAATATCTTAATTGGTATGCAGCATAGAGTTGACTACAGTTGGCCACTATCTTTATTACCTAATCCAAAAAGAGCAAAGGCAGAAAAGCAAGCTAGAGAAGAAGCGTATGAATTATTAAAGAAGGTTGGCTTAGAGGAATACCGCTATGCTAAACCATCAAGTTTACCTTATGGTAAGCAAAGAAAGCTAGAAATCGCTAGAGCTTTAGCTTCAAAACCAAAAGTATTATTACTTGATGAACCAGCTGCAGGTATGAACCCTACAGAAAAGGCTGAATTAAGCTTATTCATCAAGGAATTATTAAACGAGGTTGATGGTATCTTATTAATCGAACATGATATGAAACTTATCATGTCTATCTCAGATAAGATCGTTGTTATTAACCATGGAGCTAAGATTTGTGAAGGAAAGCCAGCAGAAGTACAGGCAAATCCAGAAGTAATCGAAGCATACTTAGGTACTGTAGGAGGTTCAGAGGATGGCGAATAAAATTCTAGAAGTAAAAGATTTACATACATACTATGGAAATATCAAGGCCTTAAGAGGTGTAAGCTTCCATATTAATGAAGGCGAAATCGTATCACTAATCGGTGCTAATGGTGCTGGTAAGAGTACTTTATTAAATACTTTAGCTGGTATTTTAACTCCTAATAGTGGTGATATCTTATTTGAAGGAAAGTCAATCGTTAAGACAGGTGCTAAGCAGCGTGTTGAAAGTGGTATTGTGTTATCACCAGAAGGAAGACAGATTTTCCCTAAGTTTACAGTTGAAGAAAACTTATTAATGGGTAGTTATACTGTAAAGGATAAGGCTTTAGTTAAGAAGACTTACGATCACGTATTCGAATTATTCCCACAGATTGCTGATAGACAGAAGCAGTTAGCTGGCACTTTATCAGGTGGTGAGCAGCAGATGCTAGCTATTGGTAGAGCATTAATGTCTCAGCCAAAGTTATTAATGTTGGATGAACCTTCATTAGGTTTAAGCCCATTATTAGTTCAGCAGATTTTCAAGTTAATCAATGAAATTAATAAGCAGGGAACTACTATTTTACTAGTAGAACAAAACGCAAACGCAGCATTAAAGATTGCTGATAGAGCATACGCTTTAGAAACTGGTGAAATCGTTATTGAAGGAACTGGTAAGGAATTATTACACGACGATATTATTGTTAAGACTTATTTAGGAGCATAGTTATGAATAGTACAGAAAGAATCAAGGCAATGATCAACAAGGAACCATTCGATAGAATTGGTGTTGCTGGCTGGGTTCACATGCCATTTGTTGATCATGATCCAAAAGCTATGACAAAAGCTACAATCAACTTTACCGATTACTGTAATTGGGACTTCATTAAGGTTATGTCTACTGGTCACTATTGTCCAGAAGCATGGGGTGGAGATATCACATTATCTGACTCAATGTTACATTGGTATGGTGTAATCAATCGTTTCCCAGTAGAAACTGTTGAAGACTTAGAAAATCTTCCAATGTTAACTCCAGATAACTGGGTTATTGAAAGAGAAGTAGCAATCGCTAAGGGTATCAAGGATCACTATGGTGATACTAAACCAGTTGTAGCAACAATCTTTACTCCAATGACTTGCTTACAGGAATTAATGAGTAGAGGTAAAGCTGATAAGACTGTTCCTTTCATGAAGAACAATCCAGAAGCTATGCATAAGGCATTAAGAGTTGTTACAGACTCTAATAAGATTTACTTGGACAGATTAATCAACGAAGCACACATTGATGGTATTTTCTATGCTAACCAATATAACACTAGAAACGTTATCACTGATGAATTATTTGATGAATTCTGCAAGCCATATGATTTAGAATTATTAGAATATATCAAGGACAGAACTTGGTTCAACATGCTTCATGTTCATGGTGAAAACAATCTAAGTTTTGATAAGGTTTTAGATTATCCTGTTCAGGCATTTAGCTGGGAAAACTGCGTTCCTGGTTTAGATGAAGAAACTATTTCTACTGTAGCTAAGGTTAGAGCTATGACAGATAAGATTTTAATCACAGGCTTAGCAAGACATTACGACTACTATAACAAGGATAATAACTATGATGAATTAAAAGAATTCTTCAGAAAGAGATTATTAACTGTTATTAATGAGTCAGTTGATAACCGTGTCATCTTTGCTCCAGGCTGCGCTCTTCCAATGGATGTAGATAGATATATATTTACATTAATGAATGAAGTTGTAGAAGAAGAGGGCTATCAAAATGATTAATGAAGACTGTTGTAAAGCATATAGCAAAATTTTAAATGATGAGTTAAGAGAAGCTACTGGCTGTACTGAACCTATCGCAATCGCTTTAGCAGCTGCTAAGGCAAGACAGGTACTAGGAGTAGAGCCAGAAAAGGTAGTTTTAAATTGCTCAGGTAATATTATTAAAAATGTTAAGGCTGTTGTAATTCCTAATGCAGGTGGCCAAAAGGGTATCCCTACAGCTGCTATTTTAGGAATTGTTGCAGGCGATGCAGATAAGAATTTACAGGTTATTAGCTTTGTAGCTGATGATGCTGTAGAAAAATTAAATGAAGCTAGAAATAGAATTGATGTTAAGGTTAACTTAGCTCAAAATGTTCCTACTTTATATATTGAAGTAATCGCTTCAAAGGGTGATGAATCTGCAGAGGTTACTTTAGCTGTTAGTCATACTAACATCGCAAAGATTGTTAAGAATGGTGAAGTATTAGTAGATAATCCATACGAGGTTTCAGGTAATGAATTCTCTAAGGAATATGAATTGTTAAATCTTGATGACATCATTGAATACGCTACTACTGCTGATTTAAGTGATGTTACTGAGGTATTAGAAAGACAGATTGTTGATAATTCAGCAATTGGTCAAGAAGGCTTAGACAATTGTTATGGAGAAAAGGTTGGACGTACATTATTAGAATGTTATGACACTAATGACATCTCTATTAGAGCAATTGCTAAAGCTGCAGCTGGTTCTGATGCAAGAATGAATGGTTGTCCTATGGGAGTTGTTATCAACTCAGGTAGTGGTAACCAAGGTATGACAGTATCAATTCCAGTAATTGAATATGCAAAGGAATATAACGTTTCTCATGAAAAGTTATTAAGAGCCTTAGCTTTAGCTAACTTAGTAGCTTTACATCAAAAGCAGTTTATCGGCTATCTAAGTGCATATTGTGGTGTTACTAGCGCAGCAGCAGGTGCAGCTAGTGGTATCTGTTGGTTACTTGGTGGCGATAAGGATGTTATCGGTAACACTGTTAGCAACACTGTAGCTATCATCGGTGGTATGGTTTGTGATGGTGCTAAGAGTTCATGTGCTGGTAAGATCTGTATGGCTTTACAGACTGCGTTATTATCAATGCGCATGGCATTTAAAGATAGACATTTCAAGTATGGTGAAGGTATGGTTAAGAAGACTCCTAACGATACAATTAAGGCATATGGAAGAATGGGTAAAGTTGGCATGAAGGAAACAGATGTAGAAATCTTAAATATCATGTTGGAGGATTAATGCTTACAAAAAAACAAAGAGTTTATAATGCTGTAAATGGTTTAGAGGTTGATAGACAACCATATGCAATTTGGACTCATTTACCAGGTATTGATTTAGATCCTGATTTGTTAGCTCATAAAACTTATGAATTCTTTAGGAAATATGACATTGACTTAATTAAGACTATGAATAATGGTATGTACGCTATTGAAGATTATGGCTGTACAGTAGATTATTCAGAAATTGAATTAGGTGGTGTTGCTAAGTTGGTTGACTCACCAGTCAAGGTAGTTGATGATTGGGCTAAGATTGCCAGATTAGATTTAGAAAACGCAAAAAGTTTACAAAGAGAATTACATTCTCTAGAAGTATTATTAGACTTATGTAAAGATGATGATGTACCAGTTTTATTTACTTGCTTCTCACCAATGACTACAGCTCAGAAGCTTTGTGGAAACAAGCTTATTGAAATGATTAGACAGGGTGATACAAAGCTAATTCATCAAGCTTTACAGAACATTACAGATGTTACTATTGATTTAGTTAAGAAGGCTATTTCATTAGGAGCTGATGGTGTATACTTCGCTACACAATTAAGCAATTACAATGTATGTACTGTTGAAGAGTACAAGGAGTTTGGCGCTTACTATGATAAACAAGTACTAGCTGCTTCTACAGGATTTGCTGATGCAATTCATTGTCATGGAGATTGTATCATGTATGAAGTTTTAAAAGACTATCCAGTAGATATCTTCAATTGGCATGTATGGGAATCTGATCCATCATTTGAAGAAGTTATTAATGATGGTAAGTGTGTAATGGGTGGTATTGTTAGAGGCGATATTACTAATTCCAACTTTGAAGCTATCGAAAAGCAGATTAGAGATTGCTACAATGTTAGTAAGGGAAAGAAGCATATTTTATCAGCAGGCTGCGTAATTCGTTATCCATTAAATGATGAAGCATTACAGTTTGTTGGTGATGTTGTAAGAAAGTTATAATAAAATTTTCGTGATTCATATATATCCTTTCTTAGAAAGAGCAGTTAGTGTGTGAAGCGCTGCTCTTTTCTTTTTATTAAAATTGACAATATTGTTGGCGTTTTTATTGTAGAACGTTTGTAGAAAGAGTATCTTATTAATAAGAAAAAATACAAATTAGAAGGAGAATAAACATGGAAGCTAAAATTTTAAAGGAATTAGTTGCTTTAGATAGTACTTTAGCTGGATTAAAGTTCTTAGAAGCAGATCAAGACAATTCAATTAAGGAACAGATAGACTTAGTTATGATTGAAGCTCCAACTACACAGGAAGCTAACAGAGCTAAGGCAATGTGCGAAAAGTTTACCGAATTAGGTTTAGAAGATGTACACACTGATGGTATCGGTAACGCTATGGGTACATTAAAGGGTAGTGATGGAAGTTCAACTATCTTAATTGAAGCTCATATGGATACTGTATTCCCAATCGGTTCTGTTACTGAAAGACCAGAAATCGGTGAAGATGGTATTATTCGTTGTCCAGGTATTGGAGACAATACTAGAGGTTTAGCTGTCGTATTAGCTGTTTTAAGAGCTATGAAGGCTACTAACACAGTTCCTAAGTGCAATATTATCTTTGCTGGAACTTGCCGTGAGGAAGGCTCAGGTTCATTAGGAGGCATTAAGTACTTGTTAAATGAACATCCAGAAGTTAAGGCTTCATTATCAGTTGATGGTGGCGGCTTTACTAATATCACATTCAATGCAACAGGTATTAAGACTTTACGCTACTCATTCTATGGTAAGTCAGGTCATAGCTTTGGTGCATTCGGTAAGATTGCTCAGACACCTCATGCATTAGGTAGAGCTATCGCTGCTATCAGTGATTTAGTAGTACCAAGTGATCCTAGAAGCTGTTTCGCAGTAACTTCAGTTACTGGCGGTACTTTCGAAGGTTTACACGCTATTCCTGAAGAATGCTCATTCATTATCAACTATCGTTCAGATTCATCTGAAGTATTAGCTGAAATCGAAGAAAAGGTTGAAGCTTGCGTTAGAAACGCTGTTGAAGCAGAAAATGCTAAGTGGAATTTACCTGGTGAAATTACTTATAAGTCAGAAGTATTATGTGAAGCGCCAGCTGGAAGCCAGAGCGATGATTTAGCTATCGTTAAGGCATTTGCTGAAGTTATCAAGTATATGGGTGAAGAACCTACATATGGTAAGGGTGGCTGTACAAACGCTAACGTTCCAATTGGTAAGGGTATTCCTGCAGTATGTATGGGTGGTGGACTTCCAATCACTATCGATTGTAGAGTTCATTCTTTAAGCGAATGCTTCCCAGTTAAAGATGCATATAAGCTTTGCCAGGCAGCATTCTTATTATTAAATATGCTTGCTGGTACACAGTCTACTGATTCTTTATATTAATAAAAATCTTATGCTCATATCCTTTGTTGGATATGAGCTTTTTTACTGTGGTATAGTATAAGTAATAAAAGAGGTGTCTTATGAAGAGATTTGTTGTTTATGGTGACTATTACGATTGTGATGAAAAACGCAATCTTAGAATATTAAAGAATCATTATTGTCTAGTTGAAGATGGATTAATTAAATCAATAAGTGAAACTAATCCAGATTCTTCAGCTAAATTAGTAGATTATTCAGGTAAGATAATTATTCCAGGATTAATAGATTTACATATGCATGCTCCTCAATATGGATTTAGAGGTTTAGGAATGGACATGGAATTATTAGATTGGTTAGATACATATACGTTCCCTGAAGAAAGCAAATATAGTGATATTGAATACGCTAAAAAACAATATGCCATCTTTGTTGATCATTTGAAGAATTCATGGACTACTAGAGCTTCAATTTTTGGAACTATCTATACAGATTCAACATTATTATTAATGGATTTATTAGAAAAATCTGGACTTATCAGTTGTGTTGGTAAAGTTAATATGGATAGAAATTCAAAAGATTATTATCAAGAGGAAACAAGTGAATCTATCAGTGAAACATTAAGGTTCATTGAACAGTCAAAGAGATTTTCTAGAACTTATCCAATTATTACTCCTAGATTTATTCCATCTTGTTCAGATGAATTAATGAGTGGATTAGGAAAAATTCAAGATGAAACTTTACTGCCTATTCAATCTCATTTGTCAGAAAATAGAAGTGAAATAGAATGGGTTAAAGAGTTATCACCTGATAGTCAAACTTATGGAGATGCGTATGATAAATATGGCTTGTTTGGTAAGAATGATAAAACTATTATGGCTCATTGTGTTTCTTCTACGAAAACTGAACTAGATTTAATTAGAGTATCAGGTGTATATGTTGCTCATTGTCCAAGTTCAAATATGAATTTATCTAGTGGTATTGCACCTGTAAGAAAGATGCTAGAAAAGGGGATTAGAGTCGGTTTAGGAACTGATGTAGCAGCTGGAGAATCATTATCAATGCCTCATGAGATGGTAAGAGCAGTGCAGGCAAGCAAAATCAGATGGAGATATGTAAACTCTTTAGAAACTCCAATTAATATGATGGATGCTTTCTATATGGCTACAAGAGTAGGAGGTAGCTTCTTTGGAGAAGTAGGATGCTTTGAAAAAGACTATCAATTTGATGCAATTGTGATTGATGATAGTAGCGCATTAACTAGTACTACTATTAAAGATGAGGCAAGACTAGAAAGAGCATTCTATCTAGCTCACGAATGTAAGCTTGTTGGCAAATACGTCTTTGGAGAAGAGATAGATATTAAATAAGACTAACCTAAGGGTTAGTTTTTTGTTTGTGAGCAATATAGTTGATATCTTTTTACAAACCATTTAATATTAGTTTAGTTCAATTAATTGAACTCAATTAAATATTAATGAAAGGATAGACAAGATGAACGCATTTGATTTTACAGTTAAAGCTATGGATAATAGCGATGTTTCTTTAGAGACTTATAAGGGAAAGGTATTACTTATTGTTAACACAGCAACTGGTTGTGGATTTACTCCTCAATATTCTGAATTACAGGACATTTATGAAAAGTATAAAGATCAAGGACTTGAAATCTTAGATTTCCCATGTAACCAGTTTGGAGAGCAGACTCCAGGTACTGGTGAAGAAGTACATGATTTCTGTACAGGAAGATATGGCATTACATTCCCACAGTTTAGTAAGATTGACGTAAATGGACAAAACGCTATTGAATTATATAAGTGGTTAACTACTAATACTACATTTGGTGGATTTAATGGGCCAATGGGATTACTACTTGCTGGTGTCGTTAAAAAGATGGATAAGGATTACAAAAATAATGGCAATATCAAATGGAATTTCACTAAGTTTTTAATTAATAGAGAAGGTGAGATTGTTGCTAGATATGAACCTACTTATGATGTAAGTAAGATTTCTGATAGAATTGGAGAAATCCTATAATGTTTCACTTTGATTATTTAACTGAAGGTACTTGCTCAAAGGTTATTAGCCTAGATTTAGAAGGTGAAACCGTTAGAAATATTAGCTTCTTAGGTGGCTGTGATGGAAATTTAAAAACAATTCCTGTATTATTAGAGGGATGGAGTGTTGATCAGATTGAATCAAAATTATCTGGTATTCAATGTGGAAGAAGAGGTACTTCTTGTTCTGATCAGTTAGCTAAGGCAGTTAGAGCTGCACTTATTGCTTCAAAGGATCCAAATTACAAGTCTCCATTAGAAGAGGATTAAAATGGATAATAAATACGATGCATTAAAGCTTGATAATCAATTATGCTTTCCTTTATATGCAGTTAGTAAGGAAGTAGTTAAGAAGTATAAACCTTATTTAGATGAGATTAATTTGACATATACTCAATACATCACAATGCTTGCTTTGTGGGAGTATAATGAGTTACTTGTAAAAGATTTAGGTAAAAAACTATTTCTTGATTCCGGCACATTAACTCCAGTACTAAATTCTTTAGAGAAAAAAGGATATGTTATTAGAAAACGCTCAGAAAATGATAAGAGAGATGTTTACGCTATTATCACTGAAGAAGGCATGGCATTAAGAGAAAGAGCAGTAGATATTCCTGGTAAAATTGGAGATTGTGTTCCTCTAGAACCAGAAGATGCAATGGCTTTGTATCGTATTCTTCATCAATTAATGGATGAACTATAAAAGAATTAATTAATCATCTGCGTTTGCAGGTGATTTTTTTATTTAGTTTATTATCGTTTTATTTTGTGTTGGTTTTTGTTATAATAGGAGCGTTGTGTTTTTATTAGTCAAAATAGAGATTTTTGTTGACTAATAAAATAGAGGGGAAAATTTATATGTGGTTATTTTTTACTTTAGCTACAACTTTATTATGGGGTGTAGCTGAATTATTCTACAAAAAAGGTGCAAGAGAGAACGAAAAGTATTCTCATTTAAAAATAAGCGTTTGCGTTGGTGTAGTAATGGGTGCTCATGCGATCTTTATGTTACTTACTAGTGATATGGGATATGATTTCTCAAATCTAATTCATTACTTACCAGTTTCACTATGCTATATCGTATCTATGGCTTTATCATATTTCGGTATGCGTTTTATTGAGGAATCAATTTCTGACCCAATCGAAAATACATCTGGCGCATTGTGCACATTATTAGCTGTATTAATCCTTAAGGAAGAAGTGTCAGCTTTATCATTTTTAGCTATTGGTGTTATCGTTGTTGGTATCTTAGGTATCGGCTTCTTAGAAAATTCAGGTGATACAAATAGAACTAAGAAGTTAGGTAAAAAATTAGCTTTCATCGCTTTCTCAATGCCTTTCTGCTATGCAATTTTAGATGCAGTAGGAAGCTTCTTAGATATTTACTATCTAGAAATGGAAACTACTCCATTAGTAGCAGTTACTGAAGCAACTATTGAAGATGTTGCTAACACTTCTTATGAGTTAACATTCTTTATTGTAGCTATCGCATTACTATTATTTATGTGGTCAAAGAAGGTTAAGTTTGAATTACCAACTCAAGGTGATAAGATCTTAGCTGCTATTTGTGAAACTGCTGGTCAGTTTACTTATGTATATGCAATGAGTGGTAATGGTGCTATTGCAGCTCCAATCATCTCATCAGTTTGTGTTGTTTCTTTAGTGTTATCTAGAATATTCTTAAAGGAAAAGTTAACTAAGACACAATACTTCTTTATAGCTTTGATTATTGTGGGTATTTTAACTCTAGCAATTATTGAAGGAGAATAATCAAAATGGCTGTAAGCAGCCATTTTTTGATGAAAACTATTTGTATTGAAAAGAAAAAAAGGGTAAAATATAATAGATTATAGTATATAAAATTAAAAGGAGATTAAAATTATGGCAATTTCTGCAGGCGATTTCAAGACAGGATTAACTTTAAATATTGATGGCGATCCATGGATGGTGTTAGACTTTCAGCATGTTAAGCCAGGTAAGGGCGCTGCTTTCTTATACACTAAGATGAAGAACTTAAGAAACGGCAAGACTTTAGAAAACAACTACAACGCAAACACTAAGTTTGAAGCTGCAATGATCGATAGAAGAGCATTCCAGTATTCATACAATTCAGGTGATACTTATTGTTTCATGGATATGGAAACATATGAAACAGTTGAATTATCAGAAGAAGCAGTTGGCTTCAATAAGTATTTCTTAATTGAAGGTAAGGATGTTAAGTTAAGCTTCTTTGAAGGTGAAGTATTAACAGTAGCTGTTGATGATAAGGTTGAATTAGAAGTAGTTGAAACTACTCCAGCAATCAAGGGTGCACCAAGCACACAGACTAAGGATGCTGTTACTAACACTGGATTAAATGTTAGAGTTCCTCAGTTCATCGAACAGGGTGAAATGATCTTAGTTACTACTGAAGATGGTAAGTACGCAGGAAGAGCATAAAATATTTAATAAATTAAATTAGACTATGAACAAGGTTGTATTAATCACAGGAGCAGCTAAGGGTATTGGCAAAGCCATCGCCTTAGAGCTAGCTAAGAACAATTATGATATTGTTATTAACTACCTGAATTCTGAGGATGAAGCACTTAAGCTAAAAGACTATATTGTTAAAGAATATGGTGTAAATTGTTTAGCTATTAAGGCTGATGTTTCAAAAGAGGATGAGGTTGACAAGATGGTAAATACCATTGAGGAAAATCTTAGAGGAGTTGATATCTTAGTTAACAATGCTGCTATTGATTTATCCAACCTTTTTCATTTGAAAACACCAGAAGAATTTAGAAGAACATTAGATGTGAATGTTGTTGGTGCCTACAATTGTGCTAATAGAGTATATAGACATATGCTTGATCAAGAGTATGGTAAAATCATCAATATTTCTTCGACTAATGGAATTAATACCTATTATCCAATGTGTTTAGATTACGATGCTAGCAAAGCTGCATTAATATCATTAACACACAACTTAGCGTTCCAATTTGCTCCTTATGTAAATGTTAACGCTATAGCCCCAGGTTTTATTGGAACTGAAAGTGAACTTGATGGTTATACTGAAGAGTTTCTAAAGCTGGAAGAAGAAAAGATAATGGTACAAAGATATGGTAAGCCAGAAGAAGTTGCTTATCTAGTTAAATTCTTAATCAGTGATGAAGCCAGATTCATCAATAACGCTGTTATTAGAATTGATGGCGGTCAGATGGGTAGCTGCTAAAATCTATTTAGTAAGTAAAAGAGGATTCGTAATTGAATCCTCTTACTTTTTGAATAGGTTTAATTTTGTTAAGGCTAATAAGATTGATAGCTTTCCATATTCAAATGATAAGCCACCTTGCATATATAAGGTATAAGGTTCCACTACTGGAGCATCAGCACTTAATTCGATTGTGCTTCCTTGAGTAAAGCTTCCACATGCCATAACTTCGTCAAATGGATATCCAGGCATTGGTGCAGGTAATACTGTTACATAAGAATCAACAGGACTTGACTCCTGGATGCCTTGAGTAAACTTAACTAAGTTTTCTTTATTATGTAAACCAACTGTCTGAATGATGTCAGTTCTATAATCATTATATTTTGGTGATACTTCATCAAAGCCTAATTTTTCTAGCATATACGCGCTAAATACTGCTGTCTTTAATGCGCTTTTTACAGAGTTAGGTGAAACGAATAATCCTTTAAAGAAGTTGTTATTCTGGTTGAAGTTGGCACCTAAATCCTTGCCAATTCCAGGAGCAGTTAATCTGTCAGCAACCATTTCAATGTACTTAGCTTTACCAGCAATATAGCCACCGGTGCTAGCTATACCGCCACCAAGATTTTTCATTAATGAGCCAACTACTACATCTGCTCCAACATGTCCTGGTTCTCTTTCTTCAACTAGTTCTCCATAGCAATTATCAACCATGATGATTACATCTTTATTTACTTCTCTGATTCTAGAGATTAAATGCTCAATCTTACTTAAGCGTAAAGACAAACGAGAAGAGTAACCTCTAGATCTTTGGATTTCTACTAGCTTAACATCATTTCTGCTTAATCTTTCAACGATTTTTTCTTCATCGAATTCATTGTTAATTAAATCAATCTGTTCGTACTTAACTCCATACTGTTTTAAAGATTGACTTGAGTCACCACATAAACCAATCATCTCTTGAAGAGAATCATATGGTGCACCTGTTAAGGAAATCATTGTATCTCCATGTTTTAATAAGGCGCTGAATGTTAAATATAGCGCATTTGTACCACTCATAATTTGTGGTCTTACTAATGAGTCTTCACATCCTAAAACAGTTGCGAAGATTTTTTCTAACTTGTCTCTACCAGTATCGTAGTTTCCATAACCATTAATATCAGCAAAATCAGCATATGACACTTTATTTTCAATGAAAGCAGTTAAGATTCTACTAGAGTTATACATAGCTACTTCATCAATTCTTTCGTATACGCTAGCTAATTGTTCTTCTGAATCTTTAGCTAATTGTAATAGTTCTACATCTATTTGATCTAAAATCATATTTACACCTCTACAAACAACTATCTTATTATAGCTTATTTTTACTTCTTTTTTGAATATGGTGTTTACTAGTTGCATAATTTTGTTTTTGGGAATAGAATAGTCTCAATTTAATATTTATTGAGAGGACAAAAGTATTATGAAAGAAGTAATGGAATTAATTCAAAAGGAAGTCTCAGAAAAACGTTTATACAATACTGTTAAAGAAGTAAGTAACTTCCATCGTATTCAAGCTTCAACAGGCTTTAGAGCTGCTGCTAATTTTATGTGCAATAAGTTAAAGGCTGATGGCTTAGATGCTAAGGTTTTAAGCTATGATGTTGATGGTAGCAAGTGGTATTTAGAACAGAAATTATTTGAAGAATGGGATTGTAAGGATGCTTGGTTAGAAGTTGAAGGTTTAGGTAAGATTGCTGATTTTAGAGAAGAAAATATTAGCATCATCCAGAAGAGCTATCCATGTGATTATTCAAGTAATCCATTAGAAATCGTTATGCTTGAAAGTGCTGAACCAGAATACTTGGATCAGTTTGATTTAACAAACAAGATTTGTTTTGTTCACACTCGTCCAAATCCATATTTAGTACCAGCTATTAAGGAACGTGGAGCATTAGGCTTTATTTCTGATTACATCATGGAAGTAGATGTTATCAGAGAAAGATACGATGCATTAGATACATTAAATTACATTTCATTCTGGTGGAAACATACAGATGATGAACCTAAGACATGGGGATTTGTATTATCACCAAGAGTAGGTGATAAGTTACGTAAGTTATGCACTGAAATGGAAGCTGCATATCAGAAGGATAACTCATTACCAAGATATCCAAAGGCAACTTGTAAGATTGACTCTTCATTATATCCAGGAAAAATGGAAGTTGTTGAAGTAGTATTACCAGGTGAAAGCGATGAAGAAGTAATGGCTATCGCTCACTTATGTCATCCAAGAGCATGCGCTAACGATAACTCTTCAGGTGTTGCCGGAAGCTCAGAAGCATTAAGAGTATTAAAGCTATTATCACAATCAGGAAAGATTCCTGCATTAAAGAGAACTATCAGATTAACATTAGTTCCTGAAATGACAGGTACTTATTGTTACTTATCTGAAAAGAAAAATTTAGATAAGGTTGTTGGCGCTATCAACATGGATATGATTGGTGGTAAGCAAAATGGTTTCTGGGGCCCAATCACAGTAACTAGCACTACTCATGCTATCAATTCACCAGTAAGCTCAATTGCTTCATATGTATTAAAGTATGCTAAAAGACAGGTTAATGCCTTCCAGGGTGATAAGGTTCCATTAGTAAACTCAACACTAGAACCATACACAGGTGGATCAGACCATATTATCTATTCAGATCCAACTATCAATATTCCTTGTATTATGCTAGGACAGTGGCCTGATAGATTCTATCATACTTCAAGTGATACATTAGAATGTGTAGATCCAAAGGTATTAAAGTTCTCAACTACATTCGCTGCTGGCTTCTTATATGCATTAAGCAACTTCGATGAAGAAATGCATAAGGATACAATGTTACATCATGCTAAGTTATTAGTTAATGACATTGAAAGATTAGCAGACAACAATACAGGCGATACTTTAGCTAACAAGGTAGATCATTTTGTTAGATTCTACAGCCAGTCAGTTGAAAACTTCACTAGATATGGTAATGTTGATACTTCAAAGGATGCTGGATACATTTGCGATGTTGCCAAGGCAACTAAGAGCTTCTTAAATATTGGTGAAGCTGTTAAGATAGATTGTAATCCTAAGTATGATTATGTTGCTAAGCGTACTTTCTTAG
>JAZRWC010000077.1:0-16420 GCA_045599505.1 Erysipelotrichaceae bacterium
GGATATGTATGTTGCACCATTACCCTTTCCACTTGTGGGATTAACTACAAAAACATGCTTCATTCTTATTTTGCCTTCTTACCTTTCACATAAGTCTGTGCGATGTCATAGTTGTCCTCTAAAACAACTAAGTCAGCATCAAACCCTGTAACAATCTTACCCTTATGATCGTCAATACGCAACAATCTTGCAGGATTTAATGTACAAGAATTAATAGCAGCATTAATTGGAACTAATGCTTTTTCAATTAAAACCTGTAAACCTCTATTCATTTTTAATGTAGAACCAGCTAATGTATTAGTTCCCTTTAATTTTGCTGTACCATCTTCACCAACTGTAACTGCTAAGCCACCAGAAGTATATTCACCCATTGGTAATCCCTTTGGTCTTAATGAGTCAGAAATCATTACTGAATAATCTGGGCCCTTAATAGCGAAGAAGTTATTTAGTGCGTTTGGAGTTGAATGATATCCATCACAGATGATTTCTCCATATGCATCTCTAATTCTAAATGCTGCACCAACTAAACCTAATTCACGATGGTTATAAGCTGTCATACCATTATAAACATGTGTCATAGTTCTAGCGCCATTAGCAATAGCTAATACTGCTGTATCATAGCTAGAGCTTGAATGTCCACAAGATACAACTACACCCTGGCTAGAAGCATATCTAGTTAAAGCGAAATCCTTATCATGTTCTGGTGCTAAAGCGATGTACTTGATGTTGCCTTTAGCAACTTGTTGGTACTTCTTGAACTGTTCAACATCAGAGTCAATACAGAATTCTTCTGGCTGAGCCCCCTTATACTTCTGATCTAAGTATGGTCCTTCAAAGTGGATACCTAAGATTTCAGCACCTTCATATCCAGATTCCATAACGTTAACAACGTTTCTAGATGCGTTTGTTAACACTTCAAATGACTGTGTAATAGTTGTTGGAAGGAAAGCTGTTACACCTTCATCAGCTGGTAAATTCTTAGCCCAGTTTCTTAAACCTGCTTCATCACCATCGTTTGTATCAAAGCCATATGCTCCATGAGTATGTACATCAATAAATCCAGGAAGGATTCTTAATGAACCATAATCATCATCTACTTCTTTTGTTCCATAAGGATAGATAGCTGTAATCTTTTCATCTTCTACTTCTACCTGTAAAGCGACAAAGTTATTACCTGTCCATACTCTAGTTGACTGAATAATCATATTATTTCTCCTTTTTTATTTTTCAGTTAAAACCTATTTATTCCATTAAAAAAATTTAATGAATAATTGATATTAATATGTACTGTACTTCTAAAATTATTATACACTATTTTACTTTTTTAACAATTAATCTAGTTATTAATAATGTATATTGTGTGCCATTTATTAATGTTATATTTAGTTGCGCAGATGTAATAGAAAAGTGGTAGACTAAAGAACAATTATCAAATATATTATTAATTAAAGGGAGGACAAATTATGGCTTTAGAAGATAAATTATTAGAATTAAGAAAGTCTAATGGATATACTCAAGAACAGTTAGCTGACAAACTTGGAGTAACAAGACAAGCTATAAGCAGATGGGAACAAGGTGAAACTACTCCAGATGTCACTACCCTAAAAAAGCTATGCAGATTATATGATGTAAGCTCTGATGATTTGATTTTTGGTAAAACAAATGAAGATACAGTATTAGGATTAAGAGATTTACTTAAAGATGACAGCAATTTCAAAAGATACTTATTCATCGCTATTTGTTATGGATTTGGTTGGATTGGAGCTATGAATAGTCTACTATCAGCTGTTACATTTAAACAACAATTCTTTTCAGCTATTTGGGTAGCTTTAGCTTCAGGATTAGTTGTGTATTATATTAGAAAAGCTAGACAAGAACACAATGCATAAAAAAAGTTAGGAAACAGATTTCTGAATCCTAACTTTTTAATTATTACTTAATGATTTCGCCTTCAGTAGGTGCACCAGCTGCATTTGATTCATCAGTGTCGATATGCATAGCTAATGCATATGAATCGCTAACTCTACAAACAACATCACCGAATGTTAATGATCTACCGTTTGTTTCACACTTAACTGAAACAATCTGACCATTTGTAACACCGAACTTTTCAGCATCAGCAACTGTTAAGTGGATATGACGCATAGCTGCGATAACACCCTTATCAATTGTTACTGAACCACATGGTCCAACGATTGTACAACCTTCAGTACCTTCGATATCACCAGATTCTCTAACTAAAGCCTTAACACCAATGCTTCTTGCATCTGTTAAGCTTAATTCAATCTGAGTAGCCTTTCTAACTGGGCCTAAAACACTCATCTTGCTTTCGCCCTTAGGTCCAACTACTGTAACCTTTTCGTTACTAGCGAACTGACCTGGCTGTGATAACATCTTCTTAACTGTTAACTGGTAACCTTCACCGAATAAAGCTTCAACATGTTCCTGTGTTAAATGGATATGTCTAGCACTAGTTTCTACTAAAATCTTTTCACTCATTTTTAATATCCTTCTTTCGATAAATATTATAATACTCCCTAATTTTAAAGGCAATTATTACAATCAAAACTTTTACTATCTATTAGTTATCTTTTCAATAGTTTTTCCCTTAGCTAATTCATCAACAATCTTATCTAAATATCTGATTTTTTGCATTAGAGGATCCTCTATTTCTTCAACTTTAATATTGCAGATTCTTCCAGTTATCTTACTTGCATCTGGATTAAATGCAGGGCAATTATCAAAGAAACTACGATAATCAATATCGCTATTAACAAGTTCATCAATCTGAACTTCGCTATATCCTGTTAACCAGGTAATAATATAATCTAATTCTTTCTTCTCTCTACCTTTTCTAGTTACTTTAGTAAGAAGTAATGGATAAATCTTTGATAACTTCATTGTATAAACCTTTTCGTTTTCCATATGCATGTCCTCTTTTCATTTTTCATTATAACAAATTCAAAAATAAAAAGTTGTTTACAAATTCACTCGTTTATTATAGAATAGATATACATGGCGGTTGTGGTGAAGTTGGTTAACACTCTGGATTGTGGCTCCAGCATTCGCGCGTTCGAGTCGCGTCAATCGCCCCATTAGTAAACTAAAGGTTCCAATGTCCGGAACCTTTTTTAGTACTTATCGCAGCCTGTTTTACCATCTTCTGACTTATAGCCAGCAGTCATCCTATTGAATTCCATATTGATCTGTCTTAGTTCTTTCTTACCTTCAATATAGTCATCATACATTCTTAATATTCCACTAGAACATCCATCACAGCTTCCATCAATATTACCAATTGATTCTTCAATAATCTTAGCTCTTTCTTCTTTAGTTGTATCTTTAATTAAAATGCTTCTCATATTACTTCCCTACCTTGTAACAATTCTACCACAATAAAATCCCGCATTTGCGAGCTTTGTATAATAATTATCTTAGACATACATCTTGTGGGTTGTGCTTAATTTGGGTTGAAGACATATGCTCGATATTATTATCTTTCACACATTTTTTGAAAGAAACCAAACATTTTTAACACAACTATAATTCTAAATCGTATGTCTATAATTTACAAGATATGATTAACCTTGTAAGCTTGAAAAATACAATTCATCAACTAAATTTGAAACTATCTCTTCAATCTCTAAATCTATCTCATTAACTGTTAAAGAATACTTAAATGTATTACCATCTTTAGTTAATGTATTTACTTTATTTGTTAATTCAACATTAGCCAATGATTTATTATACTTTTCCTTAAATCTAACTACAGCGCTATTTCCTAATTCTTTGATTTGAACTTTTATACTAATTCCTTTACCAAAATAGTAGTTTAGATTACCTTTTACTTCTTTTGTAAGGAACACAATTTTACTCTTATTAAGTCTACTATTGACTAACTCTATAACTTCTCTACTTTCCATTTCTTTTCCCTCAACTAACAATAGTATTTCTTGAAGCGTTATTTATAATTTGCATATCCAAATATTTCACATTGAAGCGATCATTTCTCCCCATAATGCCAGCTAACTGTTTATCACTATTTAAGTTAGTAAACAAGATAGCTTGGTATGCTCCAATCGTTTTAAACCTTTGAGAGATCTTACCGATTTCCTCTTTTAAGTTCTTTCTGATTTTTAAACTTGCCTCGACAATTGATCCTCTGATTTTCACAAAGTATAAACAATTATCCTTTAATAGAATTGTATTTACAATCGCATTTACATCATTGGAACCAAACACGACAATAAATCCCTCTTCACTAGCTTTTTGCGAGAATAATGACATTGAAAAGTTCAACATTTCAAAATCATTAAGCGGCTTGTCTTGATTGATTATATTACTAGCTTTATTATCCGTATCAACCTGGTAAAAATCACCAAATATAGCTGCTAATATACTTCCTGTCTCTAATGTTAATCCAGCAGTATATGGATTAACAATTAATCCAGAATACTCCTCTTTCAACATTAGCTCTTTGACAATAACATTAACATCGCAATCAAAACTCTTATATTCACCTGACTGGACAATATTCCAGTCAGTATAACAAACAATATACTTTTTGTTTTCTACAGCATGAGTAACAAGGTCATTATTATCATCAATTAAGAACGTTAATAATGCACTATTATCAGATACTTCCTTTAGTTTATGAAATACATTTTCAGCATAGTTTACCCAATTTGAACTATCTGTTTCAACTGCATCAGTAAACGCTTCTCTAAAGTAACTACTGTAGTGTTCCACCTTAATTTTCTCCTGCTGTCTAAATAGTATAGTTTATGATTATTAAATGGTAAAGATGCTTTTAATGTATTTTGTCACTTTTTGTAATAATTAAGTAAAGAAATCAATAAAAAAGCAGATTATTAATCAAATAGTAATCTGCCTATTAATTCATTTTTGCTCTAGCTAATAATCCCTTAAGTTCTAGTTCAAATTCCCTTGCTGAAATTCTACTTGCTCCTTGAGCAAATATTACATTCTGTACGGCTCCATCACTTGAGGCAACATAAATATCATAGTCTTTCTTATATTGTCCTACAGCTACCTCTATATAGCTGTCAGCTGTCTGATTTGCCTTAGTATGAACTATCTCAATTGATTGAGTGTTTACTGAAGATCCTAAAGACTGCTTTTGACGATAACCATCAAATACAAGTATTGTCTTTATCCCCTTTAAAGATGCATAGCTAGCTACATCTTTAACTACCATTGCCTTAGCATTTTCAAAGTCGATACCTTTAGTTTTTTCCCAACCAAACATCATGTTGTAGCCATCGACTAAAAGTAGCTTCTTCTTTTTTACTATTGGCTTAGCAGCTTGTTTAGCTAACTTCTTCTCTTCTTTCTCTTTTTCTAACTTTTTAGCTCTTTCTTGAGCTAGTTGTTTTTGGGTATTTCTATTTCTTCCACCCATTGAGTCAACTACGCTTTTTAATTCAGCATCAGAGATGGAATATCTATTTGAGCTTACTGGATTGATTTCATCCATATAGTACATATCATCAATAGACTTAGTTTTAATATGCATGTATTCTTCAACTAAATCGTACGGAACATAAAAGCCTGATCCATGAGAACAGAATACTGAACCTGTAGGATTATGGAAGTCTAATTCACTATCATAGCCTTTGGCTTCGATGATTTCTTTTGCATCAGCACTTTCTTGATATCCTGCTAAGCTCATTTGAATGCTACCAGAACCACTAGTGGCTGCCTGTAAATCATTTTGATAATTCTGCATCTTTCTTACTGGGGCACTACCAGTAATAATGTTATTTCCATTACCATCATCATCTACAACTATCTTTGCACTCATATTGTCCAAATCGAATAATACTCTTGATAAGTATTGATTTTTAACTGTAATTTCAAAGTTGAAATATGGCTCTAGTAGGATGCTATTAGCTTTCTTTAATCCTTGTCTTACTGCTCTATAAGTAGCTTGTCTGAAGTCTCCACCTTCTGTATGTTTTAGATGTGCTTTACCAGCAATAACAGTTATTTTAATATCATCGATATAACTACCTGTTAAAACACCTTTATGATGTTTTTCTTTTAAGTGCGTAAGTATCAATCTTTGCCAGTTTGTTGATAAATCATCGCTAGATACTTCACTAGCAAACACAAGTCCACTACCTCTTGGTAAAGGATCAAGTCGTAAATGAACTTCAGCGTAATGTCTTAATGGTTCAAAATGACCAACTCCTTCAACTGAATCAGTAATTGTCTCTCTATATACGATTGAACCATTATCAAAAGTAACATCAACGCCAGTTCTATTTTTAATAATATTGCTTAGTACTTCTAGTTGAATTTCACCCATTAAGGAAACATGTGTTTCTCTTAGTGATTCAACATATGTTAATCCAATTTGAGGATCCTCTTGCTGAATCATCTGGAGCTGACTATTCATCATATTTTCATCCACACCTTTAGGGAATCTGATACGATAGTTCATATATGGTATTAAAATAGGTGCTTCATTGTTTTTCTCAAATCCTAAGCCATCACCAGCCATTATGCCATTTAAGCCTTTTAAGGCTACTATCTGACCTGCAACAGCGTTTTGTAATAATGTAAACTTCTTACCAGATACTAATCTAATCTGGTCAATCTTTTCATCATCAGATAATTTCTGCTTAGCAGATAATATTCCTCCAGTTACCTTACCATAACAAAGTCTAGTTCCTAACTCATCGTAAGTAACCTTAAATATCTTCATACCAAATTCTTTTGGATAGTCCTTTTCAATGAAGTAATAATCTATTCCATCTAATAGCTCTACTACTCCATCATCCTTTAAAGCACTACCAAAATATACTGGATACACTCTTCTAGTATTGATAGCTTTCTTTATATTGTTCAAACTGATATTTCCAGTTTCAAGATACTCTTCCATTAATGATTCATCAGCCATGGCAAACTTCTCTAAAACAAAGTCATCAGCCATATCAACACAATGACCATCAAATGTTTGGTTTAATTCATCCATTAATTGATTTTTGCTCTTTAAAGCTAAGTCCATCTTATTAACAAAGATGAATAAAGGAAGATGATAATGATCAGTTAATGAATAGATTGTTTTAGAATGAGATTGAACACCATCTAAACCACTTATTACTAATACTGCAACATCAAGAATAGATAATGTTCTTTCCATCTCACTAGAAAAGTCTACATGACCTGGAGTATCGACCAAAGTCATAGTGCTGTTTTTCCAATCCACAACACCTGTTTTAGCGTAGATGGTAATACCTCTTTCCTTCTCTAAGGAATCAAAGTCAAAATAGGCGTCTTTATGATCAACACGCCCCATTTTTCTTAATACTTTTCCATGATACAAGATAGCTTCATTTAATGTTGTTTTTCCTGCATCGACATGCGCTACTACGCCTAGTGATATCTGCTTCATACAAATAATTATACTTCACAACGACCAAATTCACACCTATTTGCTTGATATATTATTATCGATGTGCTATTCTATTCATGCAGTTAGCACATACTAACTCATTTACGAGGCATATTATGAAGTTGTCTGAATTAAAGGTTGGAAAGACCGCAATTGTTAAAAAAGTAAATGGTGAGGGCTCATTACGTCAGCACTTTTTAGACATGGGATTAATTCCTAATGTAGTTGTTACTTTAATAAAATTCGCTCCTATGGGAGATCCAATTGAGATTCGAATTAATTCATATGAACTTACATTAAGACTTTCTGAAGCTGAGAATATCGAAGTAGAAGAAATCGACGTTTCAAAAATCAATAATATAAAATCTAGCAACAATTATGAGACTACTCATATAGAAATATCACATCCTGGCTTTGGTGAAACAGGTATATTCCATAATAAAGATGAAGAAGAACCATTAGAGAATGTTAAGTTAACATTTGCCTTAGCTGGTAATCAGAATTGTGGTAAAACTACTCTATTTAATCAATTAACAGGTGCTAATCAGCATGTTGGTAATTTCCCTGGTGTTACAGTTGATAGAAAATCTGGAGCTATTAGAGGATATCCAAATACAGAGATTACTGATTTACCTGGTATTTATTCATTAAGTCCATACACTGCTGAAGAAATAGTATCAAGACAATTCATCATTGAAGAAAAGCCTAAATGTATCATCAACATTGTCGATTCAACAAATATCGAAAGAAATCTGTATTTGACAATGCAGTTATTAGAATTAGAAACACCTATGGTATTAGCTTTAAATATGATGGATGAACTAACAGGAAATGGTGGTTCAATCTTGATTAATGAAATGGAACAACAATTAGGAATTCCAGTAATTCCAATTACTGCCAGCAAAAATCAAGGTGTAGATGAATTAATTAGACATGCAATACATGTAGCCTACTATCAAGAAAAGCCAAAGAGAAATGACTTCTGTGATAAAAGTCAATACAATGGTGCATTACACAGATGCTTACATGGCATAATGCACTTGATTGAGGACCACGCTAATGATAATGGTATTCCAGTTAGATTTGCTGCTACTAAACTTGTTGAAAAGGATCAATATGTTTTAGATGCCTTAAAACTAGATACTAATGAGAAAAAGATGATAGAACATATCATCACTCAAATGGAAATTGAAAGAGGCTTAGATAGAAGTGCAGCTATCGCTGATAACAGATTTAATTTCATCACTAATTTAGTTAAAAATACTGTAATAAAACCAAAGGTCAGCAAGGAACATTTAAGAAGTGAAAAAATCGATAAGATTTTAACTGGTAAGTCAACTGCCTTGTTATGCTTTGCCTTAATTATGGCCTTAACATTCTATTTAACATTCAATGTTATTGGAGCATTCTTCCAGAATATATTAGCTGATTTAATTGATCAGTTTATCTTGCTAGCAGATAACTTCTTAACTAGTTGGAATGTAAATCCAGTAGTTCATAGTTTAGTAATCGATGGTATCTTTACAGGTGTTGGTTCTGTATTAAGTTTTTTACCAATTATCGTCACTTTATTCTTCTTTTTATCCTTACTAGAAGATACAGGATATATGGCAAGAATCGCCTTCATTATGGATAAGCCTTTAAGAAAGATTGGTTTATCAGGAAGAAGCATCGTACCAATGTTAGTTGGATTTGGTTGTACTGTTCCAGCTGTAATGAGTTCAAGAACATTACCATCAGATAGAGATAGAAAGATGACTATCATGCTTACCCCATTTATGAGCTGTACTGCTAAGTTGCCAATCTATGGTTTCTTTACTCAATTATTCTTCCCTAAGTATTCAGGATTAATAATGGTACTTCTCTACTTTATGGGTATAGCTACTTCAATAGTTGTAGCTTCAATAGCTAAGAACACTTACTTTAAAGGCGAAGCAGTTCCATTTGTTATGGAACTACCTAACTATAGAATGCCTAGCAGTAAATCAGTATTACAGCTATTATGGGAGAAAGGTAAAGACTTTATCACAAAAGCCTTCACTATTATCTTCTTAGCAACAATTGTTATATGGTTCTTACAGACATTCACATTACATATGTCTATAGCTGAAAGTGCTGATGTATCAATCTTAGCTAATATCGCTAGCTTTATAGCACCAGTATTTAAGCCATTAGGCTTTGGTGATTATAGAATTACAACTGCTCTAATTTCTGGCTTT
This sequence comes from Erysipelotrichaceae bacterium, assembly GCA_045599505.1. GTDB lineage: Bacteria > Bacillota_I > Bacilli_A > Erysipelotrichales > Erysipelotrichaceae > UBA1783. The sequence goes on from JAZRWC010000077.1 coordinate 9,640, forward strand.
ATCGCTAAGGAATCAGTTGTATCAACATTAAATATCTTATTTGTTTCTAGTAGTGAGCTATTAGCTTTATTAACTACTTCTAGCGCATTTGCTTTATTAACATTCTCCCTACTATATACACCATGTATTGCAGCTATTTCAGCTGTTAAACGTGAGTTAGGTGGTAGTTGGGCAATCTCAATGGTATTATTGCAATGCTCTATCGCTTATATAGTAGCTGCTATAGTAAAAGTATTACTTGTAGTTGCAGGAGTATAGTTATGAATTTAGTATCTTATATCATCCTAGCTATTATTGCAGTATTAGCCTATTTAGCTATTAAAACTAGAAATAAAACTGATTGTTGTGGTTCAAGTAAATGTGCTAATTGTACAAACTGTCCATTTTCTAATGGTACTTGCAACTGTAAAAAATAGCTATTTTTTCACAAACGAAGTATTTTTGTTGCATAAAATAAACTTCGATTGTATATTATTATACGTTAATTGAATAGATCTTCAGGGCAGGGTGTAATTCCCGATTGGCGGTAAAGTCCGCGAGCGAAAGCTGATTTGGTGTAATTCCAAAACCAACAGTATAGTCTGGATGGAAGAAGATGAGAGAGCTTTTTATCTGTGGCACTCTTATAACATTTCAACAAAACCCTGTGGACTATCCATAGGGTTCTTTATTTTTATGGAGGTCACAGAATGAACACAAGAACAAAAAAGATTGCCTCATTAGGCATGCTTGCTGCTATCGCATTCGTTATGGTAGCAACAGTTAGAATCCCAGTCGTATTATTCTTAAAGTACGATCCAAAGGATATCGTTATCACTTTAGGTGGTTTAATTTACGGTCCACTTGAAGCATTCTACTTATCAGTAATCGTTTCATTAATCGAAATGATGACAATTAGTGATACAGGCGTAATTGGTTTAATTATGAATGTTATCTCTACTTGCTCATTCGCTTGCGTAGCTGCTTATTTCTATAAGAAAAACCATACATTAATGGGTGCCGTTACTGGTCTAGTTTGTGGTACAATTTCTATGGTAGTAGTTATGGTATTATGGAACTATTTAATCACTCCTATTTATATGCATGTACCAAGAGAAATGGTTGCTTCATTATTAATTCCAGCATTCTTACCATTCAATGCATTAAAAGGAACATTAAACGCTGCTCTAACATTCTTATTATATAAGCCTGTTATCGGAGCATTAAGAAAAGCTGGATTAATTCAGGAATCTTCTAACAATTCTGGTAAGAAGTCAATCGGTCCAGTATTAGTTGCATGTGCTGTATTAATTACTAGTATCGTATTAATCTTAGTATTGAAAGGTGTTATTTAATAGAAAGTATGGAAGTTAAACCGTTAGTCGTTTTAAAAGGTGAAGTTGTTCATGGTAAGGCATTAGGTAGAAAATATGATTTACCTACAGCTAATATCAATGTAGACAAGGGTGTAGAATTACCAGAATATGGTGTTTATGCTGCATTAGTATATATTGATGGTGAAAAATATTATGGCACAACAAATATTGGTAAACGACCAACAGTTGACGATTATGACTATATAACTATTGAGACACATATCGAAAACTTTGATCAAGATATCTATGGCAAGGTAATTGAAGTAGCTATCTATAAGAAATTACGTGGTGATAAGAAATTTAATTCTATCGAAGAATTAATTTCTCAAATCAAATATGATTGTACAAGAACAATCGCATACTTCTCTTCTTTTAATGAATAAAACTTTAAAGGCTTATTAGTTCCCCTAATAAGCCTTTAATCATTTAATCTTTTACAATTTTAGCTACACTTATATTTCCACTTACTGTAGAAAGACTTAACTCGATATTATTACCATCTTCTACTAATGGGAATGTGCTATCAATCTTACCTGTTACAGATTTTAAATCAGCTTTTACAACTGCTCCATAAGGCAAATAAACCTTGATAGCGCCTGTTGCACTCTTAGCGCTAATCTTATCTGCTAATGCATCAGATTCGTACTCTACGCTTCCAGAAACGCTCATACAGTCAAATACAACAGTATTGTTAGTTAAGAACACTATTTTTCCACTTGCAGTCTTGATAAATGTATCTTCACTGTTATCAACTTCACAATAAACATCACCACTTACTGTATTGATATTTAACTTACCAGTATCTAAACCGATAATACCAATCGAACTTGTAACAGTATTAATCTTAACAAATTCATAGTTTTCCTTCTTTGGTAAGCTTACTGTTAAATCTTTCTTTAAAGATTCAAAGTAGTTATATACACCTGATTTACAGTACTTAATCTTTAATACTCCACTTGTATCAATTAGGTATCTGAATCTTAAATCTTCACTATCACTATTTGTCTCTTCACTAACTTCGATAATATCTTTTTCAGTTTCTAAGATTCTAACATTACCATATGGCCAATCAATTTCAATGCCATTGATAAAATTATCGATAGTACCACCTGATAATTGATAGCTTTGAGCATCTGTATAAGTATATGTGCTCATCTGCTTAACGCTATAAGCTGCTGCAGCACCAACTGCAACTGCTGTCGTAGCTAATTTAACCGCTAATTTACCTGCCATACTACACCTCTCTATTTTTTAACATTGCGACTTTTAAAAGTGCACATATTGTCTTTCCGTCTGTAATTTCGCCACTTAATATCTGTTCAACTAGTTCATCTAAGCTAACAAGAGTAACATCTAAAAATTCGTCATCATCCAAATTTCTACTTTCAATATGTAAGTCTTGTGCTAGATATAACCAGATAGCTTCATCGCTATAAGCTACTGCAGGAGCAAATACTCCTAAGAAAGTCCACTTATTAGCAACTAAACCAGTTTCTTCCTTTAGTTCTCTTTTAGCAGCGATAAGATGATCTTCATCTTTCCTGTCTAGTTTTCCAGCAGGTATTTCAGTAAATACACTATTAAATGGATATCTGAATTGTCTTTCAACATATACTTTATTATCATCTGTTAATGGGACAATTCCTACTGCTCCTATATGTTTGATATATTCTCTACTAGCTTGCTTACCATTAGGTAGTATTACTTCATCTTTAAATACTTTTAGTAGTTCACCATCGTAAACTTGTTTGCTAGTATGTTTCTTCTCTAATAAATTTTCTTCCATATTGCTTCACCAAACTCTTTTTAAGTATTATACACCAAAAAGAAAAGATGGTATAAACCATCTTACTCCTCAATAAACTTGTATAAAACATCATGCTCTAGCTTTAAGCATTGATGCCATACTTCTGTAGCTTCAATACCCATTACTAAGGCATTTCCTAAAATAATAACTACAATTGATAAAGGTCCAACTGATTCAGCTAAATGATATACAACCATCATTAATGTTGCATGTGCTAATGCGAAGCATCCTACCATTAAAAATGACATTGTTGAACTAGCAAATTCTAATACTGTATGCCATAAGTAACCTAAAGCTTTTAAGATTAATTCCTTACCTTTTAAGCTCTTAGAATTCTTATCATAGCCATAGAAGAAGATTACTACTGCACTAACTAAAGCACAAATTGCAAATACAGTTTCTAATAATTCACCCTTTTCAATATAGAACATGCTGATCGCAAATCCAGCAAATGATCCATACATCAATAAGCCTGCTACACCATTATTAGCTAATAAAGCCTTCTTAATCTTTCCTTCATCAACCTTGTCGATGATATTCATAATCATAGCAACTAAGATGAAGGTAGCACCTAACGCCATAACCATTAGTAATAAATTGATTGTGTTTTCTCTTTCTAATAAACCAAAGCGGAAGTATTTGAAATGATGATGTTCCATCCATTCAGGAATAGCTTCTTCATTACCAAAGATTGAACCATATAGCCAACCAAAGATGATTGAGAATATACCAACTCTAGCAAAGATAGTTGTAGATTTCTTTTTATGAATAAATAAGCCGATTAATACTAATACGATACCTTGACCAATATCACCAAACATAATGCCAAATAATACGCAGAAGCTTAAGGCAAATAGTAATGTATGATCTATATCAAAGTAACCTGGTAAAGCATGCTTTTCAACAAATTCAGCAAATGGTTCTGTAAAGAAGTTTTTCTTTAAAAATACTGGTGGATATTCATCATCAGTCTTCTTTGGATCAACAACAACTGAACTTACTGAATCAAGTTTAACAAATGATAAAACATTATCAACTTCGCTTGCCTTAACAAATCCTTCTAATTCTCTTTTTGTACTTGGATAGAAGCCATCCAAATTGTTTAATAAATCAATTAGCTGCTCTCTAACATGATCTTCACAGCTAAATGTTACTTTTTTCATCGCAACAATTGACATAATAGTACGTCCCCTTTTTTATAACTTTTATATTATACTTCTTTTTAATAAAAAGTAAAAATCTTTAACACTTATCAATATTTTTAGGCCGTTTTAAGAAGGATTTACGTATAATGAGTATTTATTCAACAAGTCAATAAATTCCCCTTAAAACCATTTAAAATGTCCCTAAAAAAGAAATAAACCAATATGAATTAGTTTATAAATCTTCTCCAGCAAAATCGTATTTTTCGCCTCTGGCGTTCATCTTTTTTAGAATCATCTCTAATTGAGTTTTCTCTTCTTCAGTAAGCTCTTCTGTAATAAAGCTATACCAATGTCTAATCACAAATTTTAGATTTGGTTCTAATTCTTTTAGCTTTTCAGTTGGAAATACTAGTAAGTATCTTCTATCTTCCTTGCTTGGCTCACGTCTAATTAGCCCGTTTTTCTCATATAAATCTAACTTTCTTTTTGCGATATCTTTCTTGTACCATCCAGTATCAACAATTACCTTCTGTTGAACACCAGGATGATCTAATATCGGAATAAGTAATTTAATATCATTACTATGCAAATTCAAATTTGATAATAAAACATCGCGATATTTCTTTGATAGATATTCTAATTTATAGAATTCATCTGTAAGCATGACTAATCCCCCAAATCTTTAAAGCACACTCAAATTATATAATAGTATGTAAAGAATTAGTAAATACAATTCAATACAACGAAATTTTCACAAATAAAAAGTGCAATATTCTGCACTTTTAGATTTTAACTTCAATTCTCTTAACCATAATACTAGCTAGTAAGCCAATAGCGATACCACTTGCTACACCAGAAACTAGTAAATATGGAAAATAATATCTTATTAAGTCAACGCCCATAACAACACAAGCTGTTAAGATCTGACCTACATTATGCATTACTCCACCTGTTACTGAAACAGCAACATGAGAGAACAATTTAGTTTTCATTAAAATAACCATACTAGCTAAAGATAAGATAGCTCCTGAAATACTATATAGTAAGCTTACTAAATTACCAAACATAATAGCTAGTAATAATACTCTTACTAATGATATAACAATCGCAAACTTGAATCCTAGCTTGTATAAGACAAACACTACAACGATGTTTGCTAAACCAAGCTTAACACCAGGAATAGGAATAAGTGTTGGTATCTGAGATTCAACGTATGATAAGATCATCGCTAATGCGATTGAAAATGCCATAATAGTCGTTTTTCTAGATCTCATAACTCTCCTTTCCTAATTGTTAGCTTTCAAAATCTACTTCTGCCTCACCACCACTGATCTCAACTACTAGCTTATTTGGTAAGCAAGTAATAGCTTGACCAGTTGAATGGATTTTTCCTTGTTTTACACATAACTTATCAGGGCAATTTGCGTCTTTCAAATAAGCTTGACCATCTTCAATAATAAGAATATTTGTTCCACCATTAAGTGGGTATTCTCCATTATCGTTAATGGAGTAGCTATTAGTAACTACTCCATTAACAGTGACTGTCACAATTTGTCCATCTTTGCTTGATAGCTTGTTTATCACAAATAGTCCTAAAGCTACTACCAATATTGAAACAATAAGGATAATATCGGCATTAACTTTACGATTTTTCATTTTACTTAAATGCCATTACAGCTAATGCAATAATTGATGCGATTAATAAATCACAAGGATAACCTCTGAATGCTGCAGGCATGAACTTTTCGTTTAATCTAGTCTTGATTCCTGAGAATACATACATAGCAACGATAAATCCTACACCAGCGTAAACTGAAGTTAATAATGCATCTACCATTTCTAAACCAGAAACGTTAGTGCATAATCCTAATACTGCACTATTTAATACTGTTAAACCTAAGTTTACAGGCTTGTTTTCTTCTGGCTTGCAAACTAATGCACTAACAGCAACGATAACTACAACTGTGCATAATGTGCTTAAGTATTCGAATCCGAATGGAACTAAGCAATATGTGCTTAATGCCCAGCTAATGCAAGCTGAGATAACCATTACGATAGTAACAGTTACACCTAACTTTAAAATCTGTTTCTTGTTTTTAGCGTTATCTGTAACAGTGTTAATTCCTAAGAATTTAGCGAATACATAGTTATTAACTAATGTTCCACCTAAGATAGCAGTAATAATTGCCTTCATAACTAATTCACCTCTTACTTAGCCTTTCCATTAACACATGCTAATACACATGCATATACTAAGAATGCACCAGGAGCGCTTGCAAACATGTTAATCTTTAAGCTTTCCATAAATGCTAATGGAGTACCGCAGATTGAAGCACTGCCTAATACTTCTCTAACAGCAGCAGTAACAACTAAAGCTACACATAAAGTTACACAATTCTTAACTGTTTCACCAACTGTTAATTCATTGTTCTTGTTAACTAATACGTCAACTGCTAATACTGTTAAATATAAAG
>JAZRWC010000078.1:0-14123 GCA_045599505.1 Erysipelotrichaceae bacterium
GAAAAACCTGAAGAAGAACCAGTTGAAGAAGAACCTACTGAAGATGAAGAAGAAACACCAGTAAAACCATTACCAGATACAGGTGATGAAGAAACTGAAGAACCAAAAGAGCAGCCAACTGAAGAAGAAAAGCCAGTTGAAGAGCCAATTGAAGATGATATTACAGAAGAAGAAACTCCTGTAAATCCATTACCAGATACTGGTAATCAAGAATCTGAACAGCCAACTGTTAAGCCAGAAACTAACAAACCAGTTCCTGATACAGGTGACAATGGTTCATATAGAATCGCATTAAGATGTTCAGCATTATCATTTGTTGGTATCTTAGCTCTATTAGTTATTAGAAATAAAGAAGAAGATTAATTAGCTTATTCTCACAACCCCTGCCAGAAATGGTGGGGTTGTTTTTTAGTGAGTATATAGTTTGACTATACTTTTTAATAATGTTACACTTGTAACGTTTTGAAATGTTACATTTGTAACATTAATACGAAAGGGGAGACTAGGATGAGTAGAGCTAATAAATCTATCAGCCAAGTTGTTGATACATTTTTATCAGTACTTAGTGTAGAGAAGTTTGAAGATATTTCTATTAATGAATTAGTTGAAAAAGCTAAGATCTCTAGAATGACATTCTACAGAAATTTCTCTTCATTACAGGATGTTGTAAAAGCTTCTGTTGATTCAATTGTAACAAAGGCAAGAGAAGCTATGTATTTACAGAATATTCAATGCCCATATGACTACTTTAGAAGTATCATTGAGACATTTGATAACTATTCTGAATTAATTAAGAAAGTTTATGATGCTCATTATGGTGAGTTTATCTTAAATACATTGAATAATCATTTATTTAATAATGTTTCTGCGAAAATCGGAATGGTTTTCTCAGAACAGAAAAAGAAGTTTATTACAGGTGCCTTCTATAACCTTATGATGGATTGGATAAATTCTGATACAAAGTTAAATATAGATGAAATGGTATCTATGTGGATGAGTTTAGTTTTTGGAGGCAAAGAATCATATGAGTAAGATAGTAATTACTACAGATACAAACAGTTCAGTAACACCACAATTAGCTGAAGAATTAGGTGTTAAACTTATAAATATGCCAATCACAATCGATGGTGTTGAATATATTGAAAATGTTGATATCTCTTTTGAGCAGTTTATGGAAAAGTTAATTGCTGGTAGTGAAGTATTTACTTCTCAACCAACTCCTTCAGATGTTGTAAACACATGGAAACAAGCTTTAAAAGAAGCTGATTATGTTATCCATTTACCAATGAGTAGCGCATTAAGCAGCACATATCAGACCGCTAGAGTTTTAGCTGAAGAATTTGATGGTAAAGTTAGAGTTATTAATAGTACAAGAATTTCTTTATTAACAGTACAGGCTATTAGAGATGCTTTGTATATGATCAATAAGGGTTGTGATATTGATGAAGTTTGTCAGATGTTAGTAGATACAGATGACAGATACTCTTGTTTTTTAGCAGTATACGAACTAGAACACTTAAAAAGAGGTGGAAGAATTAGTGCAACTGCAGTTGCTGTAGGTAATCTTTTATCAATTAAGCCAGTAATTGAGATAACTAAGGGCAAATTAGAGGTATTTACAAAAGTACATGGTATGATTAAAGCAGAGAAAACAATTATCGATTCATTACAGAATGCTTTAAGTACTAAATTTGCAGGTAAAGAAGTTAAATTAAACATTGCTTATTCATGTACTGAACAGGAGGCTGAAAAGTTTAAGGCTAAAGCTTGCGTTGCCTTAAATGTAGAAGACATTGAAATGCTAAAACTTCCTGTCAGCATTTGTTGCCATACAGGCGCTGGTGCAATCGGTATTGGAGCAATGGAGGTTATTAAGTAGGATGAAAAAGTATGAAGCAGTCTTATTCGATTTAGATGGTACTTTATTGCCAATGGATCTAAATACCTTTATTAAGGTTTACTATGGAAATCTTGGCAAAAGAGCAGCAAGATTAGGATTAGATGTTAAAGAATTTTTTGAAGTATTTGATGCCAGCTACAATGAAATGTGCAACAACGATGGCTCTAAATTAAACCGTGATACATTCTCTAGAGGAATGGTAGAAAAGTATGGAGAAGAGAAATGGCAATTTTTAGAAGGTCAGTTTGCTGAGTTTTATGCTGATGAATTCAATGATGCAAGAATTGGATGTCAAGAAAACCCTTTTGCAACTAGGATGATAGAAACAGCTAGAGAAGTAGCTGATAAGGTTATCTTAGCTACTAATTCCTTCTTCCCAATTGAAGCTATCAGTTCTAGATTAGATTGGATTGGATTATCTGTTGACGATTTTGACTATATTACTATCTATAATAATTCATCATATTGTAAGCCAAATTTAGGCTACTTTAAGGAAATAGTAGAAAAATTTAACTTAAATCCTGAGAAGTGCATCATGATTGGTAATGACGTTGCTGAAGACATGGTTGCCAGCCAATTAGGTATGGATACATTCCTAGTTACATATTGCTTGTTAACTCATGGCTTACCATATGATAACTACAAACATGGTAACTATCCAGAGTTATTAGAGTATTTAAATAAATAGTGAGGTAATATATGGAATATAAAAGATTTGGTAATACAATCGTAGCTAGAATTGATCCTAGTGAAGAAATCTTAGAACAGGTTAAAAACATCGCTTTAAAGGAAGATATCAAGTTAGCTAATATCAACGCTTTAGGAGCCGTAAATGAATTTACTGTAGGTGTTTATAATGTAGCTGAAAAGAGATACTATTCAAACAGCTTTACAGGAGCATTTGAAATCGTATCATTAACAGGTAGTATCAACACAATGAATGGGCAGTTCTATTCTCATTTACATATGTCTTGCGGTGATGATAAGGGAGCTGTATTTGGCGGACACTTAAATAGGGCTATCATTTCTGCTACTTGTGAGATGTTCATCACAGTTATCGATGGTGAAGTTGATAGAGAAGTAGATCCTAAAACAGGATTAAATATTTTCAAATTTTAAACTAAGTGGCTTTGGCCACTTTTTAAATTTAATTAATTGAATAATTATTGTGATGGTAATAAAATATAAACAAATATTCGGGGGATTATTTTATGAGTACAACAATTAAAATTTCAGAATCATTTAAGGAAGAATTAAATGGACGTATTTTATTCTTTATTGACAGAGTTGATTCACCTAGCGAAGAACCAATGTTATACAAGAGAAATGGTTTAGAGGGTAGACCATTATTTGGTGTTACTTTCTATGGCTTACAGGGTGGCGATGAAATCAATTTAGATGAGCAGAAGGAAAATATCATTGGCTGGCCATTCAAGTATGATGATATTCCTCATGGAAAATTACAGGTACAGGCATTCTTTATGAGATATCATAAGTATACTCGTAAGGATGGACATGTTATCTGGGGTATGGCTGACAATGGCGGTGGCGGAGATTTCTCTAAGGCTGCTTATAATATGTATTCAGATGTTAAAACAGTTGACTATGGTAATGAAGATTTCACTTTAGTTATCGATAAGATGATTGAACCAGAAGCTCCATTAAAAGATGGAGAAGTATTATCACAAGGCAACTACGTAAGTGAAAATAAGCATGTAAAATACTTCAAGATGAAGTCAGAATTATTATCTGATTTCTGGGGTGAAGATGTTTATGTTGGCGCTAATATCTTATTACCAAAGGGATATAGCCCTAAGAAGAAATATCCAATCGTATATTGCCAAGGACATTTCCCTGGTAAGACTGCACCATTTAGATATGATGTTGAATTAAGAGATAGAGAAAAAGGATTAACTGAATTCTGGGATAGTGGTAAAGCTCCAAAGGTTATCTGTGTTAACTTCCGTGATGCTAACATGTACTATGATGATTCATATAAGGTAAACTCTGAAAACTTAGGTCCTTATGGCGATGCTTTAGTAACTGAAATCATTCCAGCTATTGAAAAGCAGTTTGGTGGAACAGGTGTACCAGAAGGAAGAATCTTATGTGGTGGTTCAACTGGTGGTTGGGTATCAATGGCTTTACAGCTATTCTATCCTGACTTCTTCGGTGGAAGCTGGCCAGGATTCTGTGATGGTATGGACTTCCATTGTTTCCAGTTAATTAACATGTATGATGAAGATAATGTTTACGAATTAGAACATAACTGGAGAAAGGTTGAAAGACCTGGCTGCAGAGATACTAAGGGTAACGTTGTTTGGACAATGAGAGAAGAAAACTACTACGAATTAGCTGTTGGTGGTGACTTAGCTCATGGCTTAGGTCAGATGGGTATCTTCCAGGCAGTATATTGCCCAGTTGGTGAAGATGGATATCCAAAGTATGCTTATGATCCAGTAACAGGTAAGATCAATAAAGATGTTGTTAAGTATTGGGAAGAACACTATGATTTAACAGCATATATTGAAAGAAATCATGAATGGTTAATGCCAAAGATTCGCGGTAAGATTCACTTAAGAGGTGGAGATATGGATAACTTTTATCTAAACTTAGGTCATTACGCAATCACAGAGGTATTAGAAAAGTATGATTACCAAGGTTATTCATACACTTTCCCTAGAGTAGGACATGATGGCAATATCACTATCATTGATATGTTAGGTGAAATTGGAGAATACTTAAAAAAGATTAATAAGAAATCTAAAAAGAAGTAATAATTAAAGGCTCGCTAATATGTGAGCCTTTATATTACTTTTGAATTAGTAATAGTTATGATAAAATTATTGTGACCTTTCGGAGGTAAAAACTATGGGTGATAGTGTATTAGATATTAAAGATGAATTAGAACTTGATATAGAGCGTAAAGAGAAATTTAGAAAGATTGGAATAACAGTAGCTCTTGTAGTAGCTTTACTTCTAAGCATAGCTATTATTGTGGTAAGACGTTCTTATGTTGCATATAATTATCAAGGCCAATCAATTGTATGTGTTAATTTAGATGATCAACAATTCCATTTTTATGATGTAACTGGCGATGATGTGGCGTTAGAATTTGAAGAACATTTCTTAAGATCTGATGCTCCATTTATTTTGTTTGTAAAGGGCGTACCATATTATTGTACTGTTGGTTCTTATGGTAGTGATGGTTATCGTTATTTCTATTTTGATGATGAAGCACCATTAATTCCAGAAGGATATGATCATAGCTATAACCAAATTAAGCTTGAATCTGATGGCTCTTTACTAGTTGAGATTAATTATCGATTAAATGAAGAAGAATATGAAAAAGAAGAAAATTTAGTTAACAGCTGGATGACTTATGAAATTGTCTTACAAAGGGCTAAATAAAGATGAGAAGAAGAGTAGTTATTAATGATAAGGGTATTGAGTTTATTATAAATGGTCAGAATTGGATGTATAGAAACAATTTGGAATCATTTGATGAAAACATTACTAATGGTGAAGTAGTAGATATCTTCACATCACAGAATGAATATTTAGCAACAGGTATGTATTCCCAAAAGAGTCATATTGTTGTTAGAATTCTTTCTAGAAATCAAAATGAAGTAATAGATGAAAAATTCTATCGTAATAGAATCAAGTTTGCCTATCAATTTAGAAAGACTCTACAGTGGGATCAAATTGATAATTGTAGACTTATCTTTGGTGAAGCCGATGGCTTACCAGGATTAACAGTAGACAGATATAATGGTTTGCTTGTAACTCAGATTTCCAGCTATGGAATGGAACAAATAAAGGATTTAATCTATGCTACATTAGTAGATGTATTAAAAGATGATGAATTAATTGTTGAGGGTATCTATGAAAGAAACGATATCGCTGTAAGAGAAAAAGAAGGCTTATCTCAATATAAGGGTTTCTATGGTGATAAAAGATGCGATACTAAAACAGTTATTGTTGAAAATGGTATTAAGATTAATGTCGATGTTGAAAATGGACAGAAGACAGGTTATTTCTTAGATCAGAAAAACAATAGAATGTTACTACAAAAGATGAGTAGAAATAAGAGAGTATTAGATTGTTTCACTCATACTGGTGGTTTTGCCTTAAACGCAGCTAAAGGTGGCGCTAAGGAAGTAACTGCAGTTGATGTATCTCAGACAGCTTTAGATCAAGCTTTAGAGAATGCTAAGATGAATAGTCTTGAAGGCAGAATGAAGTTTGTTAAGGACGATGTATTCAAGTATTTAGAAAAATGTAAGAAAGGTCAATTCGATATTATCGTATTAGATCCACCAGCATTTACTAAATCAAGAAGAACTATAGATCATGCATATAATGGCTATAAAGAAATCAATCTAAAGGCAATGAACTTACTAGAAAATGGTGGTTATCTGATTAGCTGTTCATGTTCTAGATTTATGGAAATTGATAACTATGAAAAAATGTTGAAACAGGCTGCTAAAGAAGCTAATGTTACTTTAAAACAGGTATCTGTCACTCAACAGAACCATGACCATCCTATCTTATGGAATATGGATGAAACAAGTTATTTAAAGTTCTATATTTTTCAAGTTTTGAAGGAGAAATAATTATTTGTAGTGATTAATCAATCAGTACTTAACTATAGGAAACGACAAGTTGCTTTTGTGAAATCAAACTCATTGATAAGATATTTATATTGGAGGTGGATATGATGGAAACAAAGGATATTATTTTAGAACTTCGAACAAAAAATGGATTATCTCAAGATGAATTAGCAGATAGAATAATGGTCACTAGACAAGCAGTATCACGTTGGGAAAATGGTGAGACTATTCCTAATACAGAATCGCTTAAGCTTTTATCTAAAGAATTCAATGTGACAATTAATACACTTTTAGGCGCACCAAAGCAGTTAGTTTGTCAATGTTGTGGTATGCCTATGGAAGATGAAATTGTTGGTTATGACAGTGATGGATTCTTAAATGAAGATTATTGTAAGTGGTGCTATGCGGATGGAACATATACTTATAGCAATATGAATGATCTTATTGATGTTTGTGTAGAACAATTAGTGAATAAAGGCTTTACCAAACAGCAAGCTATTAACCATTTGGAAGCAACACTTCCAACTCTTGATTATTGGAAGCGATATGAGCAACTTAGCGATGATGGCAAATTTGAGATGTTCAAAAAGCAGCTAATCGATGAGATTAATGAGCTTCATATTGAAGGAATGCCTAAGGTTGAAAAATTAAACGCTTTAGTAGGTGGATATGTAAATTTAGCTTATCCATTACCAAGTGGAGCTAGTGTAAAGTTCTTAAATGATCAGACTACTTATCTAGGAAATCAATTAGAATCTGAGTTTGTTGAAGGAAAATGCTTTGGAGTTTTAGCAAACATGGACTTTATTATGGTATGCAGCTATGAAGCAGAAGGAGCAAATCCAGAGCTATTGATTTATAAAAAGAGATAGTAAAAATCTTATAAGGTAGACGATAGTCTGCCTTTTTATTAGGCTGATATTATACAACAAACAACCATATTCAATAATATCTTTATAAATTAAATCTTAATATGTTCTTTAAAATAGAGGTTGTTTATCTAGTATGTTATTATATATTTACAAAGGAGGACGATATTATATGTTCAAACAGTATGAATTACCTTATTCTCTTGCAGACTTAGAACCTGTTATTGACAAATTAACAGTTGAGACACATCACAATAAGCATCATGCTACTTATACGGCAAATTTGAATGCCTTAGCAGAAAAGGCTGGCGTAGCTGACATGGAAATATGTGAACTCCTTGGAAGTCTCGACAAGATTGAGGATGAAACACTTAGAAATGGAATCCGTAACAATGGTGGAGGATTCTATAATCACAATTTGTATTTTGAAGAGATTTCTCCAGATGGAAAGAGAGCTCCAGAAGGAGAACTATTAGAAATAATTAATGAAACATTTGGTAGCTTTGAGGCATTTAAAGAGAAAATTAGTGCACAAGCTATTAGCCAATTTGGTTCAGGTTGGGCTTGGCTATCAGTTGATAAAGATAATAATCTTGTTGTTACAAATACACCTAACCAAGATAATCCATTATCTTTGAAAACAGGTACTCCTATTTTTACTATTGATGTTTGGGAACACGCATATTATTTACAATACAGAAATCTAAGGGCTGAATATGTTAAGAAGTTCTTTGATGTAGTGGATTGGTCTGTAGTAGAAGATAGATATCTAAAAGCTATAAACAAGTAGTTAAAGCCAAGTATTAAAAAACATAACTATTGTATAAGGGTAGACAGCGTTAAGATTGTTTGCCCTTTTCTATTAGTTTATAATAAGTACTAGTGAGGTAATCAAGATGATAAAAGTTATATTTTTTGATATAGATGGCACTGTTTTATCACATAATGGAAATGCCCATGTAGTAAGAAGTACCGTTAAAGCTTTTGAAAAATTGAGAGAAAAGGGAATTAGAATTGTTGCAGCTACAGGAAGATTCTTTTATGAGTTACCTCAGCTTCCTATTGATGAGTTAGTATTCGATGACTACTTAACTTTAAATGGAAAGTTAAATTTAG
This sequence comes from Erysipelotrichaceae bacterium, assembly GCA_045599505.1. Lineage (GTDB taxonomy): Bacteria > Bacillota_I > Bacilli_A > Erysipelotrichales > Erysipelotrichaceae > UBA1783. The sequence continues at coordinate 8,499 of JAZRWC010000078.1, forward strand.
ATAAAGATGGCAACTATGTGGATGGAGATCCTTTTAACAAAGAAGCAAGAGGTTATGCTTTAGATTTATTTAATAGTCATGATTTTCCAGTGCAGATGGTTGAAGAAAAAGTTGCCTATATGAATTATGTAGATGATCAGGTGGTATCAGCTTTCAATCGAATCAATACTCCTATTTCTCCTATTGGAGTAAATACAGGAAAAGATATTTATCAGATAGTTGTTTTTGGAGATGAAAGTAAAGATGAAGAAATCTTAGCTAGATTACCTGGTTGCAGATTTACAAGATGGAATCCTAATGCGGTTGATATCATGTATTCTGATGGTGGTAAAGGTCAAGCTATACTAAGATATTTAGCTAAAAATGGATATAAGGTAGAAGAATCTATGGCTTTTGGTGATGGAGATAATGATATCGATATGCTTGAAGTAGTAGGAATTGGTGTAGCTATGGGTAATAGTTATTACTTAACAAAAGAAGTAGCTAATTATGTTACTGATGATATTGATGAAGATGGTTTATATAACGCTTTAAAACATTTTAGTATTATTTAGGAGTTATTTATGGAGTTAAACAAAATATCTGAAAGAGTATATATGTTAGAAAGGCATGAAGCTACAGATAAACCTTATTTGTTTTATATTAAGGGTGATAATTATAGTGTAGCTATCGACGCTGGTAATTCTAAATCTCATGTTGATTATTTCTATAATAAGCTTAAGGAAAATGATTTACCTTTACCTGAATATACAATTATTACTCATTGGCATTGGGATCATACTTTTGGAATGTGGGCTGTTAATGGTAAGACAATATCTTCAAAATTGACTAATGAAAAGCTTATGGATGTAAGCAAATGGAGTTGGACAATTGAAGATATGAAACAAAGAAAACTATTAGGCTTAGATATTGAATTCTGTACTAACTGTATACTAGAACAATATAAAGAATTAAATGAAATCAAAGTTGTATTAGCTGATGAAGTAGTAGATGATAAAAGAGTTTTAGATTTAGGTGGGGTAACACTTGAGTTAATAACTAGAGATTCTACTCATTCTAGAGATGCATTATTTATTTACTACAAAGAAGAGAAGATGCTATTTACTGGCGATGGTTGTTACGAAGATTTCTATGATAATAACGGCCAATATGATAGGGATAAGACAATTAACCTTATTGAGTTTTTAAAAACATTAGATTTTGAAAAAGAGTATTCAGGTCATACTGACTACAACACAAAAGATAAATTATTAAGTTTCTTAAATGAGCAGATAAATACTAGTAAGTGATAATTTTTCACTTTTAGAAGATGAATTTGAAACATAGCTAGCCTATTAGATTTGATAGAGTAGTTATGTATAATGAGGTAAAAATATGAGCAATATTAAATTGATAGCTTTAGATTTAGATGGAACTTTATTAAGAAGTGATAAAAGTCTTTCTGAAAGAACACTAAACGCTTTGAGCAAAGCTAGTGAAAAGGGAATAGTGATTGTTCCTAGCACAGGAAGATTTTTTGATGGTATGCCTGAATATATCAGAAACTTACCATTTGTCAGATATGCCATTACTATTAATGGGGCTGGTGTTTATGATAGAAAAGATAACACTGAAATTTATCGCAGTTTGATCGAGCCTGAAATGGCAGTAGAGTTAATGAAAGAATTAGATAAATATCCAGTTCTATATGATTGTTATATGAATAACTGGGGATGGATGGATAAGAGACTTCATGATCATATTGAAGAATACACAACTGATATTCACTATATCAAAATGTTAAGAGAATTAAGAAGTCCAGTAGAAGATATCAAAAAGATGATTTTAGAAGATGGTAAGGGAATCCAAAAAACTCAATATGTTACAACTGATCACAAACTTAAAGATGATATCTTAAAAGATATTGAAGTTAAGTTCCCTGAACTACTATATACATCATCTGTCAAAGATAATATCGAAATAAATCATAAGAAAGCTAATAAGGGAGATGCCTTAAAAGCACTATGCGACTATTTAAATATCGATATTGAAGATACAATTGCCTTTGGTGATGGTACTAATGATATAAGCATGATCAAGATGGCTGGTATTGGTGTAGCTATGGCAAATGGCGCTAACGAAGTCAAAGAAATTGCTAATGAGATTACTTTAACTAATGATGAAGATGGCGTAGCAGTTTTAATTGAAAAGTATTGTCTATAAGATAAGAAAAGCAGAAATCACTATTCGATTTCTGCTTTATTATCTAATACGGCAATATTTACATCATATGTAAAATCATCAGACATAAATAATTTTGCGTTTGATTCAAATTGATTAGGATCACCTGAAACATAGAATTTTCTAGTAGCTTCTTTATTATTGCTAGCTAGGATATTGTTTCTAGCGTTTTCAGCTGCACAATAGCTTGATGATACTAGTTTCAAACTTGGAGCTATCTCTTTGATGATATCAGTTAGTACAGGATAGTGAGTACATCCTAATACTAAAGTATCACAATCATTTTCTACTATTGGCTTTAAGTAATCATTAATAGCTTCTAATAATTCTATATCATCCTTATTAAATCTTCCTGCCTCAATGAAATCTACTAGCTTAGGACAAGCAACACTAGTAAGCTTGATAGAATTATCAATTGACTCAAAAGCCTTTATGTAAGCTCTAGAATAAGTTGTATAGTTAGTTGCCCATATTCCAACTTTCTTATTGACTGTAGTTTCAATAGCTTTTCTAACTGTTGGTCTTATTACTCCATAAACTGGGAAGTTTGGATACATTTCATCATTAGCGTAGCTAAATGCTCCATCAGCAGTATTGCAGGCAATGATACAAGCCTTAAGATTAAATCTTGATAGGAATTTAAAGTTGTTCGATATCAAGCTTAATATTTCGTGAGTTTCATTATTGCCATAAGGGCAGTGTAATGTATCACCTAGAAAGACGATATTCTCACTAGGCATCAGCTTAATAAACTCTCTAGCAACTGTTAAGCCACCTAATCCAGAATCAAATATTCCGACATATTTCTTTTCTGAATTCATTATTCTAACCCATTAACAATCTTCTTGAAATGTTCTCCTCTTTCTTCAAAACAGCTATACTGGTCAAATGAGCTTGTTGTTGGAGAAAGTAATACTGTATCGCCACTTACAGCGATCTTTTTAGCTTCTAATACAGCTTCATCTAATGTTGTTACTACTGTACCTTCTTCATCAGTTAAATCCTTAACTAATCTAGCACCGCAATAGCCAAAGCCGATAACCTTTTTAACACAACCTAAATACTTCTTCATTTCATCCATTGATAAGCCTTTTTCAAAGCCACCAACTAATAGGATTACTCCTTGATCAAATGCCTTTAAAGCTGTGATTGTTGCATCTGTATTTGTTCCTTTAGAGTCGTTGTAGTATTTAACACCATCTAATTCTCTAACAAATTCGATTCTATGTTCTACACCCTTGAAATTAGAGATAGCGTTAACGATGCATTCATTAGAGATGCCGATAGCTTTACAGCTAGAAATAGCGATCATGATATTCTGTAAGTTATGCTTACCAACGATTCTGATTACGTTTAATGGTAATACCTTTTCATTGTTTACCCACATATAACCATCTTTGATGTAGTTGTCTGTATCTGTGTTATCTAATGAGAATGTATTAACCTTACAATTAATTGGATAGCGAGTTACATATTCTTTTAACACTTCATCATCGCAATTTAAGATGAATGTATTTTCACCACTCATATTTCTGTATACTTCACACTTTGACTTATAGTAGTTATCTAAACCACCCATAAAGTCGATATGGTCAGGAGTTAAGTTAGTGATACTAGCTACTTCTGGAGTGAACTTATCGATATTTACTAACTGATAGTTAGAGATTTCTAAAGCGATGTAATGACCTTCTTCTTCCATTAAATTCTGTTCCATTACGATTTCACATAATGGAATACCGATATTACCACCTACATGAGCTTTATCGCCATAAGCTTCCTTTAAGATTTCATATACTAGAGTAGTAGTTGTAGTCTTGCCATTTGTTCCAGTAATAGTAATAAAATGCTGAGGCTTACTTACCTGGTAAGCTAATTCAATTTCAGTAATAACTGGAATGTTTCTACTTGTTAAAGCTAAAATCTTTTCGCTTCTATAAGGTACACCAGGGTTCTTTACAACTAGATCGTAATCTCTAGTGAATACTTCCATTGATTGATCAACGATTTCTACACCGATACTTTCTAAATATTCAGTTTCAGCTAAATCTTCCTTCTTTTTAGTTTCAGAAAGAGTAATTGTTGCGTTTAATTTATGTAATACTTTAATAGCTGCTAATCCACTTCTAGCTAAGCCGATTACTAGTACTTTTTTACCTGTAAAATCCATAATTCTTACCTCCATAAGCTAATGGCTTTTTCTTGTTTTTCTCTACACAAAATTATAGAGAGATAACTAACTTTAGTCAATTTTTAGATTGCTGGGATGCAGTTATTTATCATAGTAATTGTATATTTGATATACTAGTAATAAGAGGGTAAATTAGTATGAAATTAATGATTGTTAGACACGCAGAACCAGATTATTCTATAGATTCTTTAACTGAAGAAGGATGGAAGGAAGCAGAAGCCTTAAGTGAAATGTTAAAAGAGCTTAATCCTAAAAAGGTATATGTTTCACCATTAGGAAGAGCTAAAGATACAGCCTTAACCACAATAAAGAAAACTAATTGGGAATATACAGTCTATGATTGGTTAAAGGAATTTCCTGTAAAAATAGATAAACCTAATAGAGATAATGGATGTGGTTGGGATTGGTTACCAACAGATATATATGATGAATCAAGAATTATAGCTTTCGATCCTGATAAATGGTCAAACTTTGAAGAATACGCTAATAGCGATATGCAAAAAGAATATGACTATGTTACTAGTAGCTTTGATAAGGTTTTAGAAGAAAATGGCTATAAAAGAAATGGAAAGCTATATGATGTTACTAGAGCTAACGATGATATAATTATTATCTTCTGCCATTTTGGTTTAGAGTGCGTATTAATCTCTCACTTACTAAATATCTCTCCTGTAGCTTTATGGCAAGGCACAGTAGCTGCTCCTAGCTCTGTTAGTATACTTAATACTGAAGAAAGAATTGAAGGTGTAGCAGTATTTAGATTAGCTTGTTTTGGTGATACATCTCACTTATATAAAGCAGGTATTAAACCATCATTTGCGGCAAGATTCTGTGAAATGTATTCTAACAAAAATGAGAGGCATTAATTATGAATGATAAGTTAATTGATAAGACAATTAAATATTTAGAAGAATTCTTTTCTAAGGATAGTTCAGGTCATGATTATTACCATACTTTAAGAGTTTATAAGTTAGCTATCAGTATTGCTCAAAAAGAAAACGCTGATATAGAGTTAGTTAGCTTAGCAAGCTTACTTCATGATGTAGATGATATTAAATTATCAAAAGCAACTAGTGCTAATAAAGATAATGCGGTGAACTTCTTAAAGGAAAATGGGGTAGAACAAGAAAAGATTGATAAGATAGTAAAGATAATTTCAGAAGTATCTTTTGCAGGTAAGGATTCTATTAAGCCAGATACTATTGAATCAATGTGTG
>JAZRWC010000079.1:0-24112 GCA_045599505.1 Erysipelotrichaceae bacterium
CCCTAGTTAATCTAATAATTTAATCCAGCTGACTTTAATGCCTTCTCCAAAGTTCTAACTACTACCATTGTGTAGTCATTCTTTTCTTTAACAGCTTTGTAGTCTTTTTCATCTAAAACTCTCTTAAATTCTACTAGTTCATTGCTCATACCAGTGAATTCAGAATCAGGACCACAATCATAAACTAAGCTTTCACCACTTCTTGTAGTTACTTCCATATGTGCGATTCTGCTAGCAGTTGAATTACTCTTGATTAAGCCCTTATCACCTTCGATAAATACATGGCTATCAGCACTACAATCCTTACCCTGGATACTTACTGCCTTAAATGAACCATAATCTAATACCAATACACCACTAGTATCTACACCATTTTCAACATTTGCGAAGTAACAAACGTTTTGTGGTTCACCAAATAATCCACAGATCAAATGAACATTGTAAACACCTAAGTCTAATAATGCTCCACCAGCTAAATCCTTATCAAATGCTGGTAATGTAATACCATTCTTAAATCTTTCATATCTTCTTGAATATTGTGAGAAGTTACAATCAACTAACTTAATATCCCCTAATTTAGATAAGTTTTCCTTAGCAGCTAAGAAGTTAGGAGAATGAATTGTCATAATAGCTTCATAAATGATTAATCCTTTTGAACTAGCTAAATCAAATAATTCTTGAGCTTGTGCACTTGTTACAGTAAATGGCTTTTCACATAAAGCATTCTTTCCAGCTTCTAAAGCCTTTTTAGCATATTGATAATGTAAACCATTAGGTAAAGCAACATAGATTACATCGATTTCTTCATCGCTTAATAGCTTATCTAAATCATCAGTAACATAATCGGCTCTATCTTCAAAAGCTTTAGCTTTTTCTAAATTTCTAGCCCATAAACCTCTAATATGATATCCTTCAACATTCTGAGCATTTTGAATAAATACTGGAACAATAAATCCAGATCCTAAAATTCCAACATTCATATATTTGTTCTCCAAAATAATTATTCTGTAATTCTTGTTTCTTCTAAGAATACTGGGTTGAATGGGCACTCTTCTGTAGCAGCATCCCATACTTCAACACCATCTACAACTGTCTTTAAAGCTTGATAGTCATCAGAGATAACAACGAAGTCAGCATAATTACCAACCTTGATTGATCCTCTACCTTCTAAGTTGAATCTTCTAGCAGGATTTAAGCTTGATAACTTAACAACTTCTTGTAAATCCATACCTAATTTTTCTACTAAATTGCCAATACCATATAATACTGGTTTGCTAGAACCTGATAATCTGCCTGATTCAGATAAGACGAATCCTTCTTCAGTAACTGTGATAGTCTTTCTATCATTATTTGCGTTATCTTTTGATCCTTTATATTTTCCACTAGGAGCACCTAAGTAAGGTCCATTATCAGAAACCATCATAATCTTATCATGATCCTTGACCTTTAATACTAACTGTACCATTGGTAAAGAAACATGTAAGCCATCACAAATTTGTTCACAATATACTTCATCTCTTAATAAGCAGGCACCAAATGTACCGATATCACGATGATGTAAGCCAGTCATAACGTTTCCCAAATGAGTAGCGTTAGTAATACCAGCATCAATACCAGCCATACATTCAGCGTAATTTGCGTTTGTATGATAAGCTGCTACTACAACACCTTTATCTACATAATATTTAACAGCCTCTAAAGCACCTTCCTTTTCAGGAGCAAGTGACATAATCTTTAGCCAGCCTCTAGCTTCATTATAGATATCTTCAGCCTTCTTCATATCAACTGCTTCATAGTAAGTATTTTTAGGGTCACCCTTTTCACCTACTCTGCTTCCCCAAGGGCCTTCAGAATGAATACCTAAAACTCTTGAGCCATATCCTACTAAGTTTTCTGCAGCGTTAGCACAATCAGCATAAGTTCCCATTACATGAACTGTAGGGAAAATACCTGTAACACCGAAAGCTGCTTCACCCTTTAAACAAGCTTTGAATTCTTCATCAGTTAATCCACCTTCAAAGCGATAACCAACAGCACCATGATTGTGAGTATCGATGATACCAGGGATAATTCTTAAATCTCCAACATCAGTTGCTTCGACATCTAAGTTTCCTTCAACAATGCACGCAATTTTGCCGTTTTCTACCCCGATTACACCATTAACAACGCCATCTTCAGTATAAATTCTTGATGATTTGTAATACTTCATAAAATAACTATTCCTTTCCTATCAAATCAAATATTATAACTACCCTTTTTCTTTAAATATATTATTGCACACTACTACTATTTAAGAAACAAAAAACACTTGTGATGACCCACAAGTGCTATTTTTCGTTGAAGTAATTTTTAATCTCTTCTAGCTTTTTACTAGCTACCATTCTACCATGTTGATAAACTTCTTCTAATTTACTAATATCCTTTTCAATTGATCCTACTGGTAATGGGAATTCAGGCCTAATAACAACATATTTCCCTTCCTTTTCACCTTCATTGATATATTCAATAGTCTTATTGAAAACCTCATGATGAGTTCTAGCAGCATCCGCAAACTTCTTCGGATATAATAGTGGCATTAAGAAGTTAACCTTATCAGGTTCATCAATATAATCAATTGGTCTAGTAAGAACGATAAGATTTTTATCATAACCTAATGATTCAAAGAATTTGATTGGAACTGAATCGGTTACTCCTCCATCTAGTAATTTCTTGCCATCAACTTCTACGATTTTACTGACGATTGGCATACTTGCACTAGCTAGCATGTATTTCAAATCCCTTTGACCACCATCATATAGTTTCTGATAGACAGGTAATCCTGTTTCAACATCACTACAGCCAACATAGAATTCCATAGGATTGTTTGTGAATGTCTCTGTATCAAACTTATCTAACACAAAGGGCAAATCATAGTAACAGAATTTAACATCGTAAATATTTCCTGATTTAATCCAGCTCTTTAAGGAACCAAAACGATAATCGCTTGCGTATTTAGAAATATAGCGATGAACTCTATCAATCTGCTTAGATTTAAAGTTAACTCCAAATACTGCTCCAGCACTAACGCCAATAGCACCATCAAAATCGATACCATTTTCCATTAATACATCCATAACTCCAGCAGTGAACAAACCTCTCATTGCTCCACCTTGCATTATCAAACCTTTTTTCATTTAAGTTCCTCCTTAAACAACTAATAGTATACAATTCAATCTTGTTGTATCCTAACAAAAAGCTCAAAAAGAAAAGGATTTCAATAAAATGATTATCAAAATCCTACAATTATTTACTAAAAAGTAATAATCAAAATAATATGATTTATTACAGTTTTTTACACATTTAATAAGGCTAAAGCTACCACAATTAATCCGATTCCCTTAATTTGGTCTTTAGTAACCTTCTCCTTAAAAAATGCCACACCAGCTAAAGTAATTAATACTATTACTGCTACAGAGTATGTTGGATAAGCAACAATGGCTTTAACACTAATCAAAGCAGCTAATAAAAATACACTACTTAAACAATTAGGAACACCAATTAATAGGCCACTAAATACATCACCTTTAGTAATCTTATCTTTCTTTACTATAGCTAGTAGGCTACATAATACAAAGGCAAAACCAAATGAAATTAATACGAATAGATTGTTGTTGGAAACATTACCAAATTCACTAAATACCTTAGCCATTACATCAGAGCTTCCTCCAATAACTAAAAGATAAATCAAGCCAACAAAGTTTACGATATTATCCTTTGTTTTATTCATTACTAAAATGGCTAATAAAGCTATAGCTAATCCACACATTTGAATTATTGAAGGCATTTCCTTAAATAAGGCCATTGAAGCAATAGTAGGGACTAATACTCCCAATTTCATAAATGCCCCAGATAATACAACACCATTTTCCTTTACATTTGATTGGAAAACTAAAAAGCTTACTAAAAGTAATACGCCTTGAACTAATCCTAAACCAAGGGTAATTAAATCAATATTGTATTGCTTAACCAAAAATAAAGATACAATAGTACAAGCCAAATAGTTGAATGATAATTTTGTATATTGATTAGTGCTCCAGTTTTCTGACATTCTCATAGTCAAGGAAACAAGTGTACTTGAAATAATCGCAAATAGTAGATTTAACATAATAATCCTCACTTAACCAAGATATTATACACTAACTAATTCAAGGTAGTTAGTATAATAACACCCTTAATATTTTTCTCTAGTATCATTTATGCTATTATATTTCTAGTAAAGTGGAGGCCAACACAATGGATAATAATTTCATTAATATAGAAATTAATAATAAATGTATCATCTGTTTTGAAGAAACTACACCATTTGGGACTAAACAAACAAAGCACGGTCCAATATGTCGAGTTTGTGCTCATAAATTCTCTGAATTTTTTACAGATGAAGATTTTTCTAGAGCTTCTTTTAAAAAGATAAATAATCATTTACGCTATCGTAATGACAATGAGAGTGAAATCAAGAATTTTACTTACGATATGAAAGTTGATGGAAAATATACTTTATATATCGACTCAAAAAATAAAAGAATCGTCGTTTCTAAAAAGAATGACTTAGTATATAACAACTCAGATATCATCCCAGCGGAATATATCAAATCTGTATCTATTATTGAAAAACCATATCAGGACGATTCAAATCTAATAGATGTAATATTTGAAATAAAACTTGTTGGATTTGTGATAAATAAAGTCTCATTTAGAGTAAATGAATTCCCTGGCATTGAAAGAGGAAGCGAAACTAATTTTGATGCTCAAAAGAAAGCACATAAATATTTAAATGCCTTAGTTGCATCACAGATATTCAAATATAGTACATTAACAGTAACAAGGAGGTAGCTAATATGAGTGAACAGCCAAAAGGAAGAAAGAAACATTTAGTTGAAGGTGAAGTTAACGAAGTTAAAAAGGGAGAACAGGGCTTAGGATTAGGCTCCGTTTCTAAAAAGACCAATGTTTTATCAAGCATCTTCAATTCATTAACTAAGTCAAAGAAGGGTAAATAATATGAACAAAAGTATTAGAAAGCTATTTGTAGTAGCTCTTGCCTCTTTATTATTATTAACAAGTGTTGGATGTAGTAAAAAGCAGGATGATAATTACGATAAAGGCTACTTCTTTAATTATGGTAACCAACAATCAACATACAACTCAACAAATTGGAAGTATGGTTCAAATGTTGGTAAGCTAGACAACACTACAGTAAAAGGTATTAGAAACAGATATACAACTATCAAAGGTAACAACAAAGACACTGTAACAATCTTAGTATTTATGTGTGGTAGTGACCTTGAATCAAAAGGAGCTATGGGCTCATATGATTTACAAGAAATGGCTAATGCCACTATTGGCAAGAATGTCAATCTACTAGTTTATACAGGTGGAACTACTAACTGGCATATATCTCAAATATCTACTAAGTACAATCAGATTTATCGTGTAGTTGGCGATGGTCAAGTTGAATGCTTAGTAAACAATGCTGGAAGTGGATCAATGGTAGATCCTTCTACGCTAGTAAGCTTTATTGAATTTGGTACAGAGCACTTCCCTGCTAATAGATATGAACTAATCATGTGGGACCATGGTGCAGGTAGTGTTAGCGGATATGGTCATGATGAGAAGTTCCCAAGAAAAGGCTCAATGACATTAGATAAGATTGATGAAGCATTAACAGAAACTGGTGTTAAGTTTGACTTTATCGGTTTTGATGCCTGCTTAATGGCTAATGTAGAAACAGCTATGATGTTAACTGAACATGCTGACTATCTAATCGCTTCAGAAGAATCTGAACCAGGTATTGGATGGTACTATACTGATTGGCTAACTGCCTTAAGTAAAAATACATCTATGCCAACAATTGAAATCGGTAAGAATATTGCCGATTCGTTCGTAAAAACATGTGCTAGTGAAACTCCAAAACAACCAGCAACATTATCTGTTATTGACTTAGCAGAAGTAGAACAGACAATTTCTAAGAAGCTTAATGCATTTGCTAAGAGCACAACAGAACTAATCAACAACAATCAATACAAGACTGTTGTCTCTGCTAGAACAGGCTCTAGAGAATTCGCTGTTCAATCAAAAGTTGACTTAGTTGACTTAGTTGATTTCGCTAATGGTATTGGTACTAGTGAAGCTAATGAATTAACTAAAGCATTACTAAGTTGTGTAAAGTACAACAATACAACTAATACTATGAGTAACGCATATGGCTTGTCAATTTACTTCCCATATCGCTCAACTCAATATGTTAAGACTGTACTTAATACATATGACAATTTAGAATTCAGTTCAGATTACTCTGACTGTATTAGAAGCTTTGTAGGCTACCAAGCAACTGGTCAGGTTTCAAGTTCTAATAATAGTTCACATAACGCAACTCAATCATTTAACTCATATAATGGTTCACAAACTTATTCAAATCAGAATAACGCAGACGCTATTGTTGATTTGTTATCACTATTCTTAACTGGTGGTACTGCTCAACCAGAACCACAACCTCAACCTCAGCAGACAGTTGATCCATACGCTGCACTATTAAACTATGGATTAAACGCTTTGTTAAATGGCATGTTTAATAGAGATATGGCTCAATATGTTGTAGATAACCATTTTGATGTTGATTTGAATTGGAAAAATGGCAAGATCAAACTAACAGAAAAACAATGGTCAATGGTTGAAGATTTGAAGTTAAATATGTTTATTGACGATGGTAATGGCTACATCGATCTAGGTACAGACAATGTATTTGATGTCGATGATAAAGGTAACTTACTAAAGCTGACTGATGTTACTTGGTTAGCAGCTTCAACAGACAACAAAACTTGGACAGTTGTTCCTTACTACTATTTAGATAGTACAGTTGATGGTGATAACGTCTTAGTCAACGGTCGAATCCCTTGTTTATTAAATGGTCAATATGCTGACTTATTAGTATACATGGACAATGACACAATTGAAGTAGTTGGTGCTAGATACAACTACAGAGGTGAAGTTGATGTAGTAGCTAAGACTATTACTGAACTAACAGAAGGTGATGTAGTTCAATTTGTTTGCGACTACTATGATTATGATGGTAATTTCGTTGATAATTATACATTATCAGATCCAATCACAATCACTACAGATTTATATCTAGGTGATGTTGATATTTCAAAATACAACTATTTAGCTAGTTATCAATTCGTTGATATCTATGGCCAAAACTATTGGACAGTTCCAATGAACAAGTAATTTATTAATGGCGTTATCCTTTTGGATAGCGTCATTTTTTATTGTTTACAAGCAACATTAATTCACATGCCAATAAACCAATTATTCTAGCTTATCTGAAGGATTTTAAGGCTACATAAGCTACATTTCAGCACTATTCAAAGAAGTACTAATCATTTATAAAAGACCTCTTATACGCGTTTTAAATCATTCTAAGTCTTTCTTAATTTTCTCCAAAGAAAAACACAGCACCAAACGGTGCTGTGTTACTAATAACTATTCCTCTACAGGTAAATTCTTAACAATATTGAATTCTCCAATTGATACAAAGATACAAACGAAGAACGCAATTGCTGAGAATACAAATGATAACTTTGGTCCATATGCATAGATAAATCCAGCTGATAATGAACCAATAACCATACCGATTGAGCTTGTGGCATTATATAAACCAGCCATTTCACTGCTTCTTGCCTTATTTCTCTTAGTCATCTTATCTTGTTGTAATGGAGCGTAAATTGAGTTACATCCGAAGAATACAACGTTAATGATAATGAATGGAATCATATCATTGAATAAGATTACTAATACTAACATAGCGAACAATGTAGCAAATACAAAAGTAATAGTTTTATAAGTATTTGTCTTTAATAGACGCATTGTTACTAGATAGTAAGCTGCTAAAGCGATAAAGCCTACACCAGCCTTTAAGATACCATTATAAGAGCTTGGGAAGTTGAACTGATCCTTAATGTAGTAGTTGAAACACTGTTCATAGCAAGTAGATGCAAATGCAGAGCAAGCAACAGTAATTAGGAAGAATACAACATAGCCCTTAATTAAATCTCTTGAATTAACAAAGGCAGCTAATGGGTTCATTTCCTTTAGGCTCATTGATACATTTTCAACATCAGAATCACCTAAAATGAACATGCCAAGTACACCAATTAAAGCTAAACCAACTGCCTGAATATAAAATGTACCTCTGATTGTATAGTCACCGATAAATCCACCAATCAAAAAACCAAATGGAGCTGTTACAGCGTTTAGAGTCGCTAAAAAAGCTAAATGTTTTCCTTTATTTGGTGAGTTTTTAATAACGTATACCATCTGACCTACTGAAATTGCAGAAATGAAGAAACCACCACCGAATCTGGCAAGACAAATATGCCATTCTTGAGTAGCTAATCCAAAGATAAACTGCATTAATCCATAACCTAAAAAGGCTGCTGAATATACTTTACCAGGTCCTAATTTTGAACAAATCTTGCCCCACATAGGTGAGAACATAAAATTTGCCAAAGACATACAAGCAAAGGCTAGGCCAAACATGTAGTCATGCAGGCCTAAATCCTTAATTAGTGTGGGAGTTACAGGATGGGCGAAATTCGCAACCAAACTGTATAAAAACATCAATATAAATAGATTATTAATTGATACCTTTTTCATGATTACTTAACTAAGTGGAAGTTCTCCTGTCTACCAGCTAAGAAGTATACTTTGTCTTCAGTGAATAAGATATCTGTTTCTAAACCTAATCTGAATTCCTGATTATTCCATTCAGGAACACTTACAGTACAGTTTAACTCTAATGAATAAGCTGTATTGTTATATAAAGGATATGTACCGTTTCTACCAGGTACACCACCCTGCTTATCGAATAAACCGATAGTTGGGCCAGCAGCATGTCCATGGTATCCAATTGGATGAGTGTATAGACATGGCTTTAAGCCTTCAGCCTTACCCTGTTCTAATGAAAGCTTTAAGATTTCATTACCAGTTCTACCTTCAACATAGTTAGAAACAACGATTTCCTGGAAACGATTAACCTGTCTTAATGCAGCCTTTAATCCTTCTGGTGCATCTTCTTCACCATGTCTTAAGATATAAGCATTTTCTTGAGTATCAGTACATAAGCCTAAGTATCTGAAACCAACGTCACAATGTAAGATATCACCCTGCTGGATAACAACTTCTTCTTCAAACTGACCGATACCAGCGATAGTACCTTCAGCTTCACCATGACCAGCTACACCATTTCTGATGATAGAAACTTCAAAGTCAAACCAAGGTTCTAAGCCCATATTAACAACATTATTTAACATCCAGTACTTAACATCATGATTAGTTGTTACACCTGGAATGATAACCTTGCTTGAGAATGCTTCATCAACCATAGCATGTGCAATCTGCATAATGCCATTGTAAGCTTCTCTTTCAGGCTGAGTTCTAGTTTCTAACCAACCTACGCATAAGTCTTCAGCAGATACGATCTTGCTCATTAAATCTTCATCGAAGCATTCAACCATCTGATCATATAAGTTCTTTGATAAACCATCAGCAAAAGCGAAATCGCTAGAAATGTTTAAACCAACCTTCTTAACGTTATGTTCCTTTAATAATCTAGCTAAGCACTCAAACTGAGTTTCAGCCTTACTAGGATCCTTGCACCAAACAGAGCCCTTCTGATTGATCCAAGCTGTTTCATAGAATTCATCTAAACCAACATTTGGTCTAGTGATAGCGTAACGCTTAACTTCATCGCCATCTAAAACAAGTAATAAGATAGTTAACCTTCTTGCTGTCATCATAGCGCATGGAGTTAATGTCTTTAATACAGGGTCTTCGTTGTATTCGTTACAGCAGATAACCCAGCTATCAATTCCACTTCTCTTCATGATCATTGGTAAAACTTCCTTATAACGAAGTCTTAACCAATTATCCATTACCTTTTCTCTTTCACGATAAGGTAAAATCTTATTTCTCATTTCAGCTAAATTTGAAACGCTTCCTTTGAATAAACCGTCCTGTCTTGAAATCATAGTACGAAATCTCCTTCTTCCATAACCTGTACCTTTGTACCATCATGTCTGATACCTACTACATTGTAGTTAGGAGTACCAACCATGAAGTCGTGGTGACAGCTTGCATTATTAACACCAGCTGCTAATAATTCTTCACTAGTCATATCAGATCCACCCTTAATATTAGATGGGAAGCTCTGTCCAAATGCTAAGTGTGAAGCAGCGTTTTCATCAATTAAGCCATTGAAGAAAATACGATTCATCTGAGTGATTGGGCTTCTCTTGCTTACTAAAGCAACTTCACCTAATCTTCTAGTGAATTCATCCTTCATTAATACATCTTCTAATACTTCCTTATTTTCAGAAGCACCACATTCAACAGCTAAACCATCTTCAAACTTAATCCAAAAGTCCTTAACTAACTTACCAGAGATGATTAATGGTCTTGATGCGTAAGCAATACCATTAACATGGAATCTGTTAGGGTCTGTGAAGATTTCTTCAGTAGGCATATTAGCTACGTATGCAGCTCTAACCTTTGAAGAACCCATTTCAGCAGCTGAAGTCCAAATATGACCTTCAACTAAATCCATAGTTAAGTCTGTACCTAATTCGCTTGTAATATGTAAGCTCTTAAAATTGTTGTCATTTAACTTCTTTGATACTGCTGCCATTTCAGCGCAATGATCTTTCCAAGCCTGTACTGGATCTTCTGCATCGGCATGCATCATCTTGCATAAAGCTTCTTCTAAAGCCTTGAAAGCTTCTTCTTCTGGTAATTCAGGATATACCTTCTTAGCCCAAGACATGTTAGGAACAACTGTTCCAGTCCACTGTAATGTGCCCTTGTGGATATATGAACGAATTACATTTCTTACATCATTATCTGCTGCTGCGATAGCGATAGAGTTTTCTGTCTTAACACCATCCATGTTATCTGGATAAGTGCCCATTAAGCCGATCTGTACGCAATCCTGACGTAAGTAGAAATCTAATTCTTCCTTACGATAGTCTGGCACTTCTCTTAATGTAGCAGTATCTACATTTAAGCCTCTTAAACGCTTGATATAAGGATCATCATTAAAAACTGCAACGTCTGCTGCACCCTTTTCAAAAGCGATTTCAGCTACCTTTCTTGCTAAAGGTAATGAATCAGGAGTGCACTGAATAATAACTTTTTGTCCTGGCTGTAAATTTACACCAACCTCTACTAGGACTCTAGCATAATTTTCAAGAAGTCTGTTTTCCATTTTTTACTTTATCTCTCCATTAAAATATTTTTTGATTATAGCCTTTGTTTCTTCAAAAGCCTTGTCGAAATCATCCATTACTACCTGATTACGGAATAATGGTGCGATTTCCATTTCCATCTTAGCTTTGTTGATACGTAACTTAGCGTTAGCTGTATCATCACCATAAACTTCATTGATATGGCTTTCTAAATCTTCGAATGACTTTGGCATTAAGAAAATGCACAAAGCATCTGGCACATTTAATTTGATTGGGCCTACACCTTCAGCTTCAACATCGACTAAAACGTTCTTACCCTGTTCTAATAAGAAGTCAACCTGATTTTTAGGTGTGCCATAGTAGTAGCCATTGAATTCAGTGTATTCTAATAGCTCCTTATTATTAATTGCCTTAGCGAACTTTTTAATATCTGTGAAATAGTAGTCAACTCCATCAACTTCTCCTTCTTTTTGAGGACGTGTTGTCATAGAGATAACATACAATAAGCCTAATTCCTTATCTGCTAATAAAGCATCCTTCATGCCTGATTTGCCGATTGAACTTGCACCTGATAAAACGATTAATTTTCCTGCCATACTTCTAAACTCCCTATTTGCATTCTGCAACTAAATCTGTAAGAATCTTGTAGCTTCTATCAAATGAATTTAAATCCATTCTTTCATCTGGAGTATGAATAAACTGTGTAATAGGTCCATAAGTGATGATATCGAAAGATTCATCCATATTAGCGAATACGCCACATTCACAACCACCATGTCCAGCATGACATACTAGATTAACTCCATTATTCTTAACTAATACTGCATCAAGCTTGCCTCTCATATCACTTTCAGCCTTGTAATTCCAGCCAGGATATCTAGCACTAACTGTGCAAGTAATACCGAATAATGAACCTAAAGTTGTAATTAAATCAATTAAATGATCTACACCTGATTCTAAAGCACTTCTTAATGAACTTGTAACAACAACCTTATCTTCATAAGTTCTTAAGATACCAAAGTTTAATGAAGTTAAAGTTAATCCTTCAATAGCCATACTTCTATGTCTGAATCCATTAGGGATTAAGAATAAGTAGTTTACTACTTTACAAGTAGTTTCATCATCCATGCACATACTTACTATATCACAAGATTCAACTGTACACTTGAAACCTGCGTCAGAAAATTCTAATTCAGTAGAAATTTCCTTTAATGTTGCTGCTAAAGCAGCATCCATTGTCTCCTTAGCTGTAGTTGAAGTGAATACAACTTCACATTCTCTTGGAATGGCGTTGTCCTTTAAACCACCTTCAACACTTACTAAATTGAAAGAAACACCAGCTAAGCTCATTTCCTTCATAACTCTTAAGGCAATCTTATTAGCGTTGCCCTTTTCCTTATGGATTTCTCCACCAGAATGTCCACCAGCTAAACCAGTAACGAATAACTTATAAGTTGGAGCACTATTGCTAACCATCTTAACAGGGATATCGCTTTCAACGATACAACCGCCTGCTGAAGAAATAGCTGTTGATACTTCTCCACCACCATCTAAGCTAACCATTCTTCTAGCCTTGAATAAGCTTGGATCTAAGCCTAAAGCACCGAATAATCCAACTTCTTCCTGAACAGTGAAGCAGCATTCTAAATCTGGATGAGGTAAGCTATCATCAGCTAAAATAGCCAACATATAAGCAACACCATGACCATCATCAGCTCCTAGTGTAGTGCCTTCTGCTTCTAACCAGTCACCATTAACAACTAACTTTAAAGAATCCTTTTCAAAATCGAAATTTGCTGACTTATTTGCTTCGCAAACCATGTCAACGTGTGCCTGTAATAATAATGGCTTAGCTGATTCATAACCAGCAGTTGCCTTCTTATAGATAACGACATTGTTCATGCCATCTCTAACACATTCTAAATTTCTTTCCTTAGCAAAGCTTACTAAATAATCAGCAATACCTGCTTCGTTGTATGATCCATGAGGGATCTTACATAACTCATTGAAGTAATAACAATGAGGTTTACTTAAATCAAAAGTAGCCATATTTATCCTCCTATAATAAGTGCTTGTTCATCCATTCAGTAATTTCTGTTAGACGCTTGATTCTGTGCTTTGGCTTACCGCTTCTTGATAAGTCATGGTTTTCACCCTTGAATCCAACAAGTTTAGTTTCAACCTTTCTACACTTTAAAGCTGTATAGTACTGTAAAGCTTCAGGGAATGTACAACGGTAGTCTTCTGTTGAGTGGATGAATAATAAAGGTGTCTTAACATTGTTTACATACTTTAATGGAGACATAGCCCATAATTCATCATGACAATTGTATAGATCAGTGAATTCCATTTCGAATGGGAAGTCAATTCCATAGTCAGAAATTGTTACTTCTGTAATCCAGTTAGAAATAGAACGCTGAGTTGCTGCTGCTGCGAAACGGTCAGTCTGGCTAACAATCCAGTTAGTCATATAACCACCATATGAACCGCCAGTAACACCTAATCTATTCTTATCGATGTTTGGATACATCTTTAATACTAAGTCTGTAAAGTCCATGATATCTTCATAGTCGATACCGCCCCACCATCTTCTTAAATCAGCAAATTGATTTCCTCTTCCATCTCCACCTCTAGGGTTGCAATAGAAGACAACATAACCTAAGTTTACCCAATACTGCATTTCATGATAGAAAACATCACCATAAGCAGCCTTAGGACCACCATGAATATCTAAGATAGCTGGATAAGACTTTTCAGGATCGAAGTTTTCAGGCAATAATACCCAACCATAAATTGGAGTTGGCTTATCAACTGTAACATGAACTGGCTTAGCAACATAATATTCACTTAAGTCATTGAATGAAGTTAACTTTTCAAGTTCACCATTTTCTAACTTGTAGATATCACCTAAATCCTGATTAACCATTGCGATTACGAAAATTCCATTATCTGTAACAACGAAATCATCAACAGATCCAGTGAAATCACACAAAGGAACTAACTTCTTATCTTCATATCTGAATAACTTTGAATCAGAACCTTCAGTAGCGATAAAATAGCTTACACCATTAACCTTAGCGTAGTTCTTTAACTTACCATAATGGCAGTCAGTAGCTACAGCGTTATGTAATGAAGTATCATTTTCAGTTACTAACTTCATGCATCCATCACTTAACACATAGAACTTAGGATTTTCAATCCATCCTACTTCTCTTCCATATGTGCCAACAACAACCAAATCATCATTATCGAAGAATACCTTATTAATCTGCATTAATTCAGAATATAAAGTAGTTGTTGTATTAGCTTCTACATCGATGTCATATACCCAAGCAAACTTACCCTTAACTTCAGTGAAATCAACACCTGAGAAAACGATATGACCATTCTGGAAATCGAATGATTCAACATCCATTGAATTTGAAGTTAATCTAGTTAAAGCTAAAGTTTCCTTATCACATAAGAATAGAGCTGTTCTATTACCATTGATAACACCAGCACCATTGTATGTGAATGGATATTCATCAAATTCTAAATAATCTTCATTTTCCTTGATGGCATCATGATAAGCTTTCTTCTGCTCATCAGTATATAAATAATAATCAGGAGCCTTTGTATCGATAGTTGCTGAAATTAAATATCTAGTTTCATCATAGCTAACAATTGAGTTAACTGATAATGGCAACTTGAATGTAGCAACCTTTTCACCAGTCTTTGGTGAGATTCTATCAAATGTTGTATGAACTGTAATATCTTCCTTACCATCACTAACATTTACTACTAAGAAATCATCCTTACCTACCATAAACATTGGAGTACGCTTAGTGTAATCAACAACTGTTGATACTTCCTTAGTATTGATGTCATACTTCATTACTCTCTGCTTATAATCGCTCTTATCTTCAGCTACTACTGTATCAACGAATAACAACTTGCTCTGACAAGGAGTTACTGTTAAATTTGATAGGAAATGATAATTACAAAAATCATCTAATTGAACTTTTTTCATTATTTTGCACCTCTAATAACCTTAATCTTATCGCGGTTTTCAGCTAAGAAATATACTTCTCCATCTTTGAAGATAACTGATTCTTCAGTCATCATTCTAATATCGCATCCATATCTTTCTACATATTCAACTGTAGTTAACTCTAAGGCATAACCGGTAGAATCATGAAGCTTTAAATCACCTCTTACAGGGATTGGATTCTGATCTGAATATAAACCGATAATTGGCCCAGCAGCATGACCATGTAAGCCTAATGGATGAGTGTATAAGATAGGTCTTAAACCTTCTGCCTTACCCTTAGCAACAGCTTCAACAAATACATCATTACCGCTCTTACCTACAGCGTATGTTTCTCTAACAATGTCCTGGAAACGATTGTTTCTCTTCATTGCGACCTTTAAGCTTTCAGGAAGATCATCTTCATCATCCTTTAAGATGTAGCATAATCTCTGTGTATCTGTATTTAAGCCCATGTAAGTAATACCGAAGTCACAATGTAATAAGTCACCCTTTTCAATAACTGTGTCTTCTTCAAAGAATCCCTTTTCATTCTGTAAATTTACTGTTGATTCAAACCAACATGATAAACCTAAAGAATTAACCTTAGTATCCATGAAGTCCATTACATCTCTTAATGTAGTCTTACCTGGTGTAATAACTGCATCAGAGTATGCTTCTTCGATTACATCCATAGCAGTCTTCATAACTTCTGGGTAGTATTCTAATTCTGACTTAGTTCTTGTTTCTAAATATCTAATAGCTAATTGTTCACCACTAACAAACTTGTCTGTTAATTCCTTTGGTAACCTTTCACATAATAGCTTGTATAAGCCAGTTGATAAGCCATCACCAAATGCATGGTCAACAGAATAGTTAAGAGCAATCTTATTAGGGTTGATCTTCTTTAACTCTCTTGTTAATGCTTCATATAGATCCTCTTTGCGGAAATCGTATTCTCTATGATAATACTTTTCCATATTAGCATCCGGTAAAGACATAGAGATGGCATCAGTAACGCCATCTTTATGTGTGAATAATAGAGCTGTAATTCTTCTAGCATGATAGTAATCAGCTGGAACCATGAATTCGAATAGAATATCTTCGTTATATTCTTTTGATAAAACTAGCCAAGCATCAATACCTTCTTCCTTCATGAAAGGGCCGATATTAGCTAATCTTTCCTTAAGGAATAGATCCTTAATATGTTTCTGTTCAACAAAGCTTCTCATATTATTCTCTTTCTAAATTATTATTTTAAACGGATTAATACTAATTCCTGCTGTGGCTTCTGTAACCATTCAGCACCAGTTTCAGTAATAACAACATCTTCTTCGATACCGATCTTTCCAGCCTTTACTGTAATACCTGGTTCTAAAGTGAATACATTACCTACCTGTAATGGAGTATCAATTAAATCAGGATAGTTATATCTTGGTCTTCTGTTAGCTAAAATAGTACCACCATCATGAGTAACATGACCTACCTGGTGTCCTAATGCAGCGTTCCAAGAATCATAGCCCTCATCTACGATCATATGTCTAGCAACCTGGTCAACCTGGAAACCAGTAACACCTGGCTTCATGAATAATCTTGCAGCGTTGATAGCATCTCTAACGGTATAGAAAGCCTTCTTTACTTCTTCAGGTGCATCGTCTTCGTCGTCCTTTAATACATAGTACATTCTCTGTAAATCAGAACAATAGCCATCCTTACTTACACCATAGTCAATATTGATTGTACAACCCTTCTTTAAAGGTGTATCAATAATACCAGAATGTCCCTGCTTAACATCTGGGTCACATGCTACTGATGGGCACTGTGAAGGTGTCCAAGACATGCCAAATCCATCATTGTAAGCAACATCGTGTAAGAAATTGAAGATTTCGATTGAAGTAGTTCCTTCATGACAAACTTCAGGAACTCTCATTAAATATTCTTCTGCCTTTTCAGCACAATATCTAATCTTAGCAATCTGTTCGCTAGTCTTTCTACCTCTAACTTCTGCTACTACTCTGATTGAAGATACAACTTCTGGAGTATAAGTTAAATGAGGGAATACATCCTCAGTTAATGACTTATACATACCTAAAGTTAATCCATCAGCTGCAGCATCAGCACTGTTAGTATTTAAGGCAATTCTAGCTGGCTTTAAATCATTTAAGACTTTGACAATTGTTTCTTCCATAGTTGTTGGATATTCATAAACTTCATCGATACCATCGATCATCTTATAACCTTCAACATCTAAAGGAGAAACAATAGCAAGACATTTATCCTTTGTAAAGATAAGTGTTGTTGCGATAATGAAACTCATATCACCAAGTACTGGTAAAATTGGTTCAGAGTTCATAATTGTCTCTCTACCCATGATCATCCATGCATCAACGTCATGTCTTTTTAAAGCTTCAAAAATAATTGGAAGTTTTTCCTTATTTAAATTCATATTTGTCTTGCTCCTTTAAAATTAAAATTTACTTTATCGTTTAAAAATGGCATGAGGCACAAGCCTCATGCCATTAGCTTTTTAATACTTTCTTATTCTAATTAACTACAGACTAGTCAACTGATACGAACCAGAATAATGAGTTACCCTGACAGCTATCAAAGTCGCCACTAACATATGAAGCTCTTAAGCAAGCAGAACCATATTCGAATAATGGAATAACCTGGCTTGTTTCTTCAACAAGGTACTTTTCAGCAGCATGTAACTGATCAATTCTTTCCTGACCAGCCATGTTAGCTGCTTCCTTCATCATATCATCGTATGTCTTATCGCCCCAAGAAACCTTTTCCTGGTAATCGAATGTAGCCATATCTAAGTATGTTAATGCATCCATGTAGTCAGCTGACATAGCGCCTCTAGCTACTTCGTAAGCAGCGTTCTGTCCTCTGTCTGCGAAGAATGTTCTAACGTCAGCAGTCTTTAATGTTAATTCAACACCAACAGCCTTCCACTGTTCCTTTAACATAGCAGCAACTAAGTCATGAGCAGCGTTCTGGTTGTAGTAGTATTCTAACTTTAATGGATTTTCAGCAGTGTAACCTTCAGCAGCTAATAAAGTCTTAGCAGTTTCTGGATCATAAGTAGTGTAATCACCACCAACAACTCTGAAGTCACCTTCAGCACCGATGATACCAGTTGGAACGAAACCATATAAAGGTCTAGTAACACCGTCATCTCTTGCATCACAGATAGCCTGTCTGTCGATAGCTAATGATAATGCTCTACGAACGTTAGCGTTTAATAATGCTGGATTAGTAGCAGTACCTTCATAACAGTTAATCTGAACATAGTAGTTGATAACACCTGTAGCGAAGAAGTTGTCTGCTAATTCAGGTAACTTAGAAACTGTAGCAGCTTCAACAGATGTAGCGAAATCGATTTCACCAGTCTTGAATGCCATTAATTCAGCATCCATATCAGGGATAACCTTAGCAACAACTTTGTCAACGTTAACCTTATCAGCTAAACACCACTTGTCATTCTTAACCCATTCCATAGTAGAAGCTCTATCACAAGATGTCATAACGAATGCACCCTGAGAAGGGAAACCTGGAGTATCAGCCCAAGTGTAATCTCCACTTGGAGCAAAGTCAGATCTTAATGGATAGTATACGCCACCCCATAATAATGAAGTGAAGAATCCTACTGGCTTAACTAATTTGTATTCGATTGTGTTTTCATCTAATGCAGTGATACCTAATTCAGTCATATCTTCAACGTTAGCTCCATCATACTGTGCAGCACCAACGATGTAGTTAGTGATCCATGATAAGTATGAAGCTTCAGCAGAACCTACTGATAAAGCATGCTTTGAACCATAAACGAAATCTTCAGCAGTAACCTTCTTACCATCTGACCAATAGTTTTCAATTAATGTGATAGTGTAAGTTAAACCATCTTCTGAAACTTCAGTCTTTGCAGCTGAACCAGGAGTGATTCCTTCAGGTCCCATGTAATATAATGGATAGTACATGTTGTTTAAGCAATATGAACCGATTGAGTCAGTTGCTACAGCTGGATCTAAGTAAGATGGCTGATCACCGATTGCATAAGTGAATGTCTTTTCAGTTGGAGTATCTGGCTTATCTGGAGTATCTGGCTTAGAGCCACAAGCTGCCATTGAAAGAACCATTACAACTGAAAGTAGTAAAACAACTAATTTTTTCATAAGTAATTTTCCCCTTTCTTAGTTATTTTTCATATAAGAAACATGAAACCAGACGATTACCAACCTGGATAGGCTTTGGCATTTCCTTCTTACAACGTTCAGTGGCTTTTGAACATCTTGTAGAGAAAGGACAACCTGAAGGAGGATTAATTGGAGAAGGGATTTCACCTTCAAGAATAATTCTCTGCTTCTTTTTAGCTATATCTGGATCCGAAATTGGAATCGCTGACAACAATGCGACAGTATAAGGATGTAGTGGACGATGGTATACATCGTTACTAGGTCCTAATTCCATCATATGCCCTAAATACATAACGCCGATTCTATCAGAGATATGTTTAACCATACTTAAGTCATGGGCGATGAATAAGTATGACAAGCCCATTTCTTTCTGGATATCTTTTAATAAGTTGATAACCTGGGCCTGGATAGATACGTCTAGAGCTGAGATAGGCTCATCACAAACGATAAACTTTGGATTTACTGCTAATGCTCTAGCAATACCAATACGCTGTCTTTGTCCACCTGAGAATTCAGCAGGATATCTTCTGATATGGTCAGGCTTTAATCCAACGATTTTTAATAATTCAACTACACGTGCTTCTCTTTCTTCATCTGTATTGTAGATACCATGAACGATCATTGGTTCCTTAATAATTTCACCAACAGTCATACGTGGATTTAAAGAAGCATATGGATCCTGGAAGATCATCTGCATATCTTTACGGAAAGCCTTTAATTCGCTACCCTTGATCTTTGCGATGTCTTTACCCTGGAATTCGATTGATCCACTTACTGGATCATATAACTTAACGATAGTTCTACCTAAAGTAGTCTTACCACATCCAGATTCACCAACTAATCCGAATGTTTCGTTTTCATAAACTTCAAATGAAACGTCATCTACTGCCTTAACGATCTGCTTCTTAGCAAATAAACCCTTTGTTACATCGAAATGAGTCTTTAGGTTAGAAACCTTTAAGATTACCTTATTATCTTCCACTTCTAAGCTCCTTTCTTTGCCATTGGATGATTTAACCAGCACTTGCACTTATGTGCACCGCCGAATTCAGTTTCATCAGGCATATAGTTCTTACAAACCTTCATAGCAGATGTACAACGGTCAACGAATGGACATCCCTTTGGAGGATTTAATAAATCAGGTGGTGAACCAGCGATTGGTTCTAATGGTTTATCACTGTCATCTTCTGGATTAGCGATACAGTTTAATAAGCCCTTTGTATATGGGTGCTTAGGATTATAGAAGATATCCTTATCAGTACCCTGTTCAACTAACTTACCACCATACATAATTAATACTCTGTCACATAACTTAGCTACAACACCTAAGTCATGAGTCATCATAATTACTGCTGCGTTAGTTTCTCTTCTTAATGTGTCGATTAACTCTAATACCTGAGCCTGGATTGTAACGTCTAAGGCTGTAGTAGGTTCATCGGCGATGATTAACTTTGGATTACATGTTAATGCGATCGCAATAACGATTCTCTGTCTCATACCACCTGAGAATTCAAATGGATACTGCTTAATACGCTTTTCAGGAGAAGGAATACCTACAAGCTTCATTAATTCTAAAGCTCTAGCTCTAGCTTCTTCCTTAGTCATATTTGTATGATTCATTAAAGGCTCGATTAACTGTGTTTCAATCTTTAATACTGGATTTAAGAAAGTCATTGGATCCTGGAAGATCATAGCCATCTTATTACCACGGATTGTTAACATCTTAGCATCGTAAGCCTTCTTAGAAGCGAAACTCTTAGGTGAAATATCTTCACCATCTAATGTGATTTCACCAGATTCGATAATACCATTGCTTGCTAATAAGCCCATGATAGAATACATTGTCTGAGATTTACCTGAACCAGATTCACCTACAATACCTAAAACTTCACCTTCATCTACTGAGAAAGTTACATCTCTTACGGCCTGTACCTTACCCTGGTCAGTCTTGAATACTGTTGTTAAATTTTTTACATCTAATAACGCCATATTAATCCCCTTCCTATCTACTCTTTGCCTGGAAGGCTTCACCAAGACCATCACCAATGAAATTTAATGATAGACATGTTAGTGAAATAGCAGCGATTACCCAAACGATCTGAATTGGATAAGTGAAGAATAAACCACGACAGTCATTAGCTAACTTACCCCAAGAAGGAATTGATGGATCAAGACCAATACCTACGAAAGATAAGAATGATTCTGTAAAGATAGCAGCTGGTACCATCATAGTTAAGTTAACGATGATTGGTCCAATTGCGTTTACGATTAAGTGCTTTAATAAAATTCTTGGATGTGAACATCCTAATACTGTAGCAGCTAATGCATATTCCATTTCCTTGATTGATCTAACCTGCTGTCTAACTTGTCTTGCCATACCAATCCAAGCTGTAAAACAGATAGCCAACATCATAGCTGGAATAGTGTTACCGAAAATCATAAGAATTAAGATAACGTATAATAATGATGGAATTGAGTCGATAATATCAACCAAACGCATCATGATCATATCTAAATAACCACCAACATAACCAGCGATACCACCATAAACAACACCTACTACTAAACAGATTAAGGCGCTTGAGAAACCGATAGCTAGAGAAATACGTCCACCGTACATAACTCTAACGAAGATATCTCTACCTAACTTGTCAGTACCAAATAAGTGTTCTAAACAAGGTAACATATTCTTGTTTACGATATCCTGATCTTCAAAGCCATACTTTGAAAGAATTGGTGCTAAGATTGTTACTACAACCATTACTGCTATGAAAATTAATCCCGCAGTTGCTAATTTGTTTTTCTTATATCTACCCCATGCATCCTGGAAGAAAGTCTTAAGATCCAATGCGATGAATTCTGAATTCTTTTCAGACTCGTCTAATGTTTCGAACATCTCTGGAGTAAGATTTAAATCTTTTTCACTCATTACTTTGTTCTCCTTTTTACTTATCTACCTTGATACGTGGATCTGCTAATGCAGCTACAAGGTCACTAATTAATGCCATAATAATTACTAATGAACCGAATAATAAAGTTAAGCCCATTGTTAATGTGTAGTCACGGTTGTTAATTGAACCAGTGAATTCCTTACCAATACCTGGAATTGAGAATAATGTTTCAATTACTAATGAACCAGTAATCATACCAGCGAACATTGGTCCTGCGTATGTGATTACAGGTAATAATGCATTTCTTAAACCATGCTTGATAACAACCCAGATTTCCTTAGTACCCTTAGAACGAGCTAAAGTAATGAAATCTGATCCCATAACATCTCTTAAAGAAGATCTTGTTAAACGTGTGATTGAAGCGATTGGTGAGAATGATAAAGCTAATACTGGCATGATATAGCTTTGAGGAGTCTCTAAACCAACTACCGGTAATAATCCCAGCTTAACTGAGAATAGAACCATCATTAACATCGCTAGCAAGAATCCTGGGAACGAAACACCGATTGTCGCCATGACGGTTATTAGCGAATTAACCCATCTGTGTCGAGTCAGGGCTGATATGATACCTAATGTGATACCAACAGTCATTGCGAAACAGAAAGCAATTAAACCTAACTTAGCAGTTACTGGTAAACGCTGTGCAATAATATCTGCAACTGGCTGACCCTTCTTAGAAATAGAATCACCGAAGTCACCATGTAATGCGTTAGTAACATAAATAACATACTGTTCAGTAACAGGCTTATCTAAGCCATACTTCTTATTTAAGGCTTCCATTGTTGCAGCTGGAACACCTTTGTTATCACGAGAGAATGGAGAACCTGGCATAGCTTTCATTCCAAAGAATACTACTGTTGCTAACACGAATAATGTTAACACGCCAAGCAATAATCTCTTCATTATATACTTAAACATCTTTCTTCCCCCTTACTTAATTACTTGATTAAATATAATTCCTGCTGAGGTGGAACAAGGAATTCTGCTCCATCAGCTCTAACCACTACATCTTCTTCAATTCCTAAGCGTCCAGCACTAGTTGGAACACCAGGTTCTAATGTGAAAACCATATTTGCATGTAATGGAGTGTCGATTAATTCAGGTCTATTGTAACGAGGACGTCTAGGTCCAAGTAATGGTCCACCATCGTGTGCAACTTTACCTAACTGGTGGCCTAAGGCAGCGTTCCATGAAGGATAGCCTTTACCTGTAATATAATCTCTTGCAACTGTATCTACTTCATTACCAGTAACACCTGGCTTTAAAGCCTTAGCTGCAAGTAAGATACCATCTCTAACTGCGTAGAATGCAGCTTTTACATCTTCAGGAGCATCTGTTTCATCATCCTTTAAGATGTAGTACATTCTCTGGATATCTGAGCTGTATCCATCAATTGTAATACCGAAGTCAACGTTAACAACATCACCCTTCTTAATGATCCAGTCAGGAGCGCCAACATGTCCACCTGGACAGCCAACACCAGCAACTACACCTGGGTTCTGTGATTTAGGCCATGAGTAACCATAACCCTTACGTTCAACTTCATTCTGGAAGAATGCATAAACGTCTTGGCAATTCAAGCCAGCCTTAATGAAGTTTTTAGCATCATTGAAGATAACTTCTGTCTCTTCAGCTGCACGCTTGATTTTTGCTACTTCTTCTTCAGTCTTAATTCCTCTAACT